>JANNFM010000509.1:0-12430 GCA_031379795.1 Alphaproteobacteria bacterium | reverse complement strand
TATCGCGCGGCTACGGAACGATATCCGTCACGGGTCATCGCGATGTCGGTATTGGCCTCTGGTGCCCTTCCGCCAAAGGAGGCGATCGACTGGGTGGTGGCCGAACCCTACGTCAAATCGATCCTGTTCGGCGCTTCCAGCCGCCGCAATATCGAAAGCACGGTGTCGCTGATACGAGACGCCGATGCAGCGCTTGCAGAGAAAGCCGTAGCAGGCACATCGGTAGTTTAAAATAGTGCGCCAAAGAGTCCACCGCAATCGCTTGAAGCGGTGATTGACGATGAGGGGGATTCCTGAGGCAGGGTGATTGGTGATTCATAGGGGGCTCCTGGGAGTGGGAGCCTGCCGATGGTTACGCGTGCACCGGTATCATTGCTTGATTACTTTGCGGCGCTGGACGATCCGCGCCAGTCGGGCAAAGTGCTCTACCCGATGCCCGAGATATTGCTGGTGGTGTTGTGCGGGACGCTGGCCGGGGGCCGAGGACTTCGTGGAGATGCGGCGCTGGGCGGGGGTCAACCACGCGTTTCTGCAGCGCTTTCTGCCCTACGAGAGCGGCATCCCGAGCCATGACACGCTCAACGATGTGATCAACGCCATCGATGGCGATCTGTTCTCCCGGTGCTTCAGCGACTGGGCGGACAGCCTGCGCGAGATGGGGTCCGACCCCGACGGGCCGGAGGTGGTGGCCATCGACGGCAAGACTTCGCGCCGCACCCATGACCGGGGCAAAGACCGTGGGCCGCTGTACATGGTTTCGGCCTGGGCCAGCCGTCAGCGCCTGGTGCTCGGCCAGCAGGCCTGCGCGGCCAAGTCCAGCGAGATCACCGCCATCCCGCTGTTGCTTGAGCGTCTGACCCTGTCCGGAGCTCTGATCACCCCTGACGCCATGGGATGTCAGACCAAGATCGCTCAGAAGATCATCGAGGGCGGCGCAGACTATCTTCTCGCCGTGAAGGACAATCAACCCAGCCTGCACGACGAGATCGCGCAGTACTTCGAAGACACGGCCCAGCTTGACCCGTTCCAAACCACCGATGGCGAACATGGCCGCATCGAGGTGCGCCGACACAGCGTCAGCCACGACGTGGGCTGGCTCGTCACTGACCGGCGATTTCCCGTAGAACCGCGCTTCCCCGGCCAAAGGGCCATCGCCATGGTCGAAGCTGAGGTCGAGCGGGCCGGCCAGACCAGCCGACAGCGACGATATTTCCTCTCCTCATTGCCGCTCGATGCTGTCCTGTTCGCCAAGGCGGTGCGCAGCCACTGGCACATCGAAAACCGGCTCCACTGGGCGCTGGATGTCGTCTTTCATGGGGACCTCAGTCGCCTCGGATCCGGCGCAGGGCCGCAAAACATGGCCACCATCCGTCACATGGCCACCATCCGTCACATGGCCATGAACCTCATCCGAGGCGCCAAGGACAAACACAGCCTGAAGGTCCGACGAAAATCCGCCGCTTGGGACACCTCCTACCCTGAAGCCATCATCCGTCAGTCCGCATGATCCCGTTCAAGCGATTCCCCAGCCAAAGAGACCGGCTGGGCCTATGTGGACGAGGGAAAACCGCGGTTGCTATGACCGCGCAGTGGGTTGCACTATCCCAGCGATCTGATCGACGAGGAGTGGTCGCTGGTTGAACCTGGGGAGTCCGCCGGCCAGGCGGGGCGGTATCAGGCGGACGGTGGATTTCCGTGAAGTGGTCAAGCGCTGAAGGCGGCGCTTAACAGGCTCGGATCGATGCGATTCATCAGGATAGTTAGCCGGCGACCGCCCGGAACCCAATGATCGTAGGGAAGATGCCGCCGCAGGAAGTCCAGGTGGCGCCCGCCCCACGCCGCGATCAGATCATTTATCGTCGCAGTCGCAGATCGTCGCGCAGACCGCCAGAAGCAGAGCCTCCGTCAGCGGATGGGCCACCCGCCACGGCTAGCGTGAATCGTCGATCTCGCCCAGATACTCCAGCAGCCCGCTCAAGCGCGACTTTCCAAAGCCTTCCAACACATTGACGCTCATACCCAAGGCTCCGAATCAACGAAGCCCCAAGAGAATCAGCACTCACGAAATCCCCAAAGCGCGTTAACCCGAGTTCGGAGCCCTGCTTCGTCCTTCGGATCACTTGCGTACGCAGACCATCGCGCCGGGAGTAACCTCGGGTGATTTCCCTACACACCCTGTGAGGCTTTTGGCGTCCCGGCGCGCTTTCGTCGTCAACGCCATTCCCAGACGCTGACGATACGATTACTTCATACACTGATAGCTATTAGAAATGCTTCCGAGACGCGACCTTCAGGCGCGACAGGATGGAGGAACACGTGAAAACCAGAACGATCATGCTAGCGACTGTTGTCAGCGCTGGACTGCTGTTGTCCGGCTGTGACCAGGTCAAGAAACTGCTGGGCGGCGGCAAGCCATCCGGTCAGGTTGTGGCGACAGTTGATGGTCAGGAGATCACCAATCTGCAGCTGCGGGCCGAACTCGGAAATTTCGGGTCGCGCGATCCCAAGGTGATGAAGGCTGCCCAGCAACAGGCCCTGGAGCGGGTCATCATTCGCCAGTTGATGGCCGACGCGGCCCGCAAGGACAAGCTGGACAAGAGCGCCGACTATTCCATCCAGGTGGATCGTGGCTCGGACACGCTGCTGGGCCAGCTGTATCAGCGCAAACTCGCTGCCAAGATCACCCAGCCCAACAAGCAGGAAGCCGAGGCCTTTGTTGCGGCCCACCCGGAGATGTTCGCCAACCGCAAGGTCATGTTCGTCGACCAGGTGATCGCTGCGCCGAACAAAATTTCGCCCGAACGCCTGCGCCCGCTGAAATCCTTGCCTGAGGTGCGCGCGGTGCTGGACACCGAGGGCGTGCAGTACCAACAGAATGCCGTGGTGCTGGACAGCCTGTCCGCCGACCAGCGCCTGGTCGCTGCGATCAACATGCTGCCGCCCGGCGAGGTCTTCGTGATCCCGCAGAACGGTTCGTTGCTGTTCAACCAGGTCGGCGCGAGCCGCTCGGTTCCCTTCACTGGCGAGATGGCCTCGGCCTATGCCATGAACGTGCTGCGCCAGCAGCGTGCGGGTGAAACCGTGACCAAGGAAATCACGGCGATGCGGAAGGCGGCGGAATCCAAGGTCGTCTACAGCGCTGCGTTCAAGCCCGCGCCCCCGGCCAAGGCTGCCGCGGCCAAGCCTGCTGCAGCGCCGGCTCCGGCCGCAGCCCCGGCTGCGCCGCCCGCCAAATAGTCGGCCTGCACCGACTGAAATAGAAAAGCCGGCTCCCGCGATGCGGAGGCCGGCTTTTTGTTGGTTTCGGTGTCGCCAGCGGGCGTCAGGCGGTCGCGGCCTTCGGGCGGGTGGGTTCGCGGTTCAGATTGCGCTGGGCCCAGGTCATCCAGATCAAGGTCGGCAGCCCTTCCTCGACAAATCCGTAGCGCGGCGCGGCCTCATCACCGGGAAGGAGGTGCAGCAGGCGGTCACCCGCAAGGCTGTCCAGAACCTCCTGCGCCTTGCGGGCGGAGACCTCATTGACGGTTGCAATTTCGAGGGCATCAATCGCTCCGTCGCCCGCCAGCGCCGTCCGTGCGGCCATGGCCAAGGCATCATGCCGACCCTGGTCGAACAGCCGACGCACCAAAGCCTGGGCCGGGGTGGCGATACGGCCCTGGAATTCGAGGATCGCACGATCCACGGCACTTGCCACGTCCGCCGGACCAACAAGGCTGCGGCCCTGGTCCAGCGCCGCATGCCCCGCATGGTGGCAGATCAGGCTGGCGATATACGGCGACCCACGCGCCACCTCGACCACAAAGGCCCCGGCTTCCGGGGTGAAGCTCAACTCCGCCTCACGCTCGCCGTTCGCGACGATCTGCAGGATTTCGGTCTCGGTCATCTTCGGGACCCGGAGCGCGAAGATATTACGGCGGATCGACGGGATATGCTCGACCAGTTCAGTGAGGTCCGCAGCGACGCCGGCCAGCACCAGTTGCACCCGGCCCAGGCGGTCCGACAGGTTCTTGATCAATTCGGCGACGTCACGGCGGAACGACCCCGCCAGCGCGCGATCAAATTCATCCAGGATGATCAGCACTCGCGTGCCCGTCAGTTTGGCACACAGATCGCCGAACTTGCGCGGCGACAGGGGCTCGCTCGGCAACAGGTCGGCAAGGGTCGATCCCTTTTCCGACTCCGAGGCCGTCGGCGAAAAGCCGGAATGGAACAGCAGCGGAATTTCGGCCGCCGCCGCCCGGAATACATCGTCAAAATTCGAGTTCGCGCCGCAGGACGTATAGACCACGATATAGCGCGCCTCGGTGGCCGCCTGGGTCAGGACGTGCAGCAGCGAGGTCTTGCCGATCCCGCGCTCGCCATACAACACCACGTGCAACCGCTGGTCCTCGATGGACCGGATGATGGTTTTCAGCACCTCGTCTCGACCCGCGAACATGCGCCGGTCTGCCACCGGCTGTGACGGCGTGAAGGCGTGGCGCAGCTTGGCGCGTACGGCATTGAACCGGTCACCGCCGCGCCCGCTCATCTGGTCGCTGGCCGTGGTGTTGAAACGCGGCAGGCCGCTGATGTCTGGCGCGCGGCGATGGGCCTCGCGCAGCATCGGCTTGGCCACCATCTTTTGCGCTGCCTCGGGGCCAGACGCTTTGCTAGACGATTTCCGCTTGAAGGGATTCCAGCCGGCCAACGCGATCTCCATGTTCCAAACGTCCTGTCTCGTCAGAACGCGTACGCACGAGACATGCGCCTGGACGCCTTCTTTGCCCCACGGCTACCTTCTGTTTGCTTAACCGCAGATCATTGTCGTGATTATGGCCACAGCGCGAACTTCGAATCGCAAGGCCGGCTTCGCGGGGAAATTGTGGTTTTACAATTGTTGATCGTGCAACCGTGGCCAAGGTGGCTGCGTATATGCTACGAGTGGCCCCAGAGTTGCATAAACCCTGTGGCTACGTGATTTCTGCTCGTTTCCGGATCATACGATCCCGGAAATGAGACGATTTCGGGTTTTAGGAGAGAGCTACTCGCCTCACAGGGGAACCATGATGACAGGGGTTTTTTCCTTGGTTATGGATCGTTTCAAGTTCAACAAGGGGTTTCAACAGATGAACAATTTTAGCAAGGCCTTGGCGACCGTCGCCATGGTTGGCACGCTCGGAGCCTTCGCGGCCCCGGTGCAGGCCGCGACCACGATCGCTGACTTCAGCGGTGTCGGCAACGCCAGGAACTTTCGGTTCTTGAACGGGGATGGTGCCGCTGGAACGTCGTCAAGCGCGACATTCTTCACCACGGCAACCGGCACTGCCAACGCAGTTGGTGGGGCCAATACGCAGTTCAGCTTCTATGACGCCCTTCTGCCGTCGTTCACCAACCTGGCCACGAAGTTCACCGCCAGCGGCACGGTCACCAACGCGCCTGCGTCCTTTGACGGGACGACCTATACCCAGACCGGTCTGAATGGTTCGTTCAGTTTCGTTTATAGCGGTGCGAACACGACACTCGACGGGTACAACCTTGTTAGCAACTCCACCGTTCTGTTCAGCGGCACCTACAATAACGCCTGGATTCAGGGTTCAGGCGCAGAGGGCGGTCTTGCTGTTGTATTGAACAATGGTGGCAACGCGACGTTCTCATCCGGCATCATCAACTTGGCGAGCTTCAATCCGGCCCTCCACTCGTTTTCGATTAATCTGGGCAACGTCTCGCCGAACTTGGGCTTTGTCGGGCAACTTGGCAATGCCAACCCGGGTGCAAACGCTCTGGTGAGCTTCCGCGCTCGCGCTGGTGGTGCATTCACGGCCTCGATCCCGGAACCCGGCACTTGGGCCCTGATGATCTTGGGCTTCGGTGGCGCTGGCGCAATGCTTCGCCGCCGCCGCTCGCTGGGCGCTGTCGCCTAAGCGAACGACGACCCTCTACGACGAAAGCCGCTGCCCTCCGGGGTGGCGGCTTTTTTCGTTTTAGGACTTTTGATACGCCGCCGGAGCGATATATCAGCCCGCAGGCCTCGGCGTGGGGGCGGACGGCAGGGTGAAACTTGGCAGCGATCTGGCGCACGCTTTTGGGACGGTGGTGGATCGTTCTGATCTCCGTCACGGCCTGCCTGTTCGGCGGGCTGGTCGTGGTGGTGATCTCGGTCCCGCGCTACGAAGGCTCGGCCAGAGTGGTGCTGGAGTATATCCGGCCCGATCCCACCACCGGATCGGTACTGCCGTCGAAAATGCTCGACGCCTATATCGCCAGCCAGATCAAACTGATCCGTGACATTCAGGTCACCGGTCCTGCGGTTGAGGCCATGGGCTGGCTGGACAGTCCCGACGTTCAGGAAAGCTATGCCGCCCGCGATCCCCGTGACACCCGCGACATCCAGACCTGGCTCGCCGCCCAGGTCTCCGGATCGGCTGGCGCGCGGATGGTCGAGGGCAGCAATATCATGGAGATCCTGTATGTCGGTTCCTCCCCGGAATTGACCGAGGCGGTCGTCGATGCCCTGCGCGCCTCCTACGTTCAGGCTGATGTCAGTGCCAAACGCACCGCCGCGACTGCGGCCGCTGATCGCCTGCAGGTCAGGCTGACGATGGAGCGGGCTGCTCTGGTCGAACTGGAGCGCCTCCAGAACCGGTATGAGGACGAGACCGGTCTGACCATGAACGCCTCTGGCCGGGACGAGGAAGGCGCCAAGCTTGAAGGTTTCCTGCGTCGCGACGCACTCCCCGTACTCACCCGTGCCGGGCGAACGGCCGCGACCGTATCGCCCACGGCCATGTTGCTACGTCAGGTCGACGACGAAATCGCCCGGACCTCCAATAGCCTGGGGGTAAATAATCCCGGGTTGATCTTGCTGCGGCAGCGCCGCATCGGCCTGCAGGCCCTGTTGAACACCGAGCTGTCGCGGACCGATTCCTCCGCCATGACCTCCGAGATCAACCAACGCGCCCTGTCAGACATGATCGAGGCCCAGAAGACCAGGGTGCTTGCCGTTCGCGAGCCGACGTTGCGCCTTCGCCTGATGCAGGATGAGATCAATCAGAAGCGGACGAGTCTGGGTTTGATGAGCGAGAGCCTGGCGCAAAACCGTCAGCTTGCCGCGACCACCACCTCTCAGGTTCGAACCGTCGGCCTGGCGGAGGCAAAGCCCGAGCCGGTATTTCCCAACAAACAGCTGATCCTGGGTGGCTCTGCGGGGTTGGGGCTGGCCCTGGGATGCCTGCTGGCGTTCTTCGTGGAGTTGATGGGCCGACGCCTCCGGGCCGCGACGGACCTGGAAATGGCCACTGGCGTGCCGGTGCTTGGGACTGTACCGGACGTCCGTCGTCTCAAGGGACCGCGACGTCGACGGGGTGTTCGTCCAGCCCCCGTGGTGCTGGCCGCGGAATGAAGTGGCCGTGGAAAGCCTCGCCCAAGGCCAAGGCTGAACGCCCTCTACCTGAACCCCACGCGCAAGGCTGGGTATCACCGACAGGATATCTGTTATCGGAACAGCTGGTCGCGGTCAGTTTGACCGGGGCCGGTGCCGCGTCGATCGCGTCGCTGGCCACCGACATTATCGCCCAGCATCTCAGCCTTGGCCGACGTGGTCTGGCGATCTGCGGCGCGGCCCAGGGGGCCGGCGTGACGTTTTTGACTGCCAACCTTGGCATGGCCCTGGCCCAGGCGGGGGTATCGACCCTGATCGTCGACGTCAGTTTTGAAGACCCTCAGTTGCAGAGCCTGTTCCGACCGCCGCGGGACCACATCGGGCTTGGCGACCTGCTGGCTGACCCGACCCTGACCTTGTCACAGGCGTTGCATCGCGATGTCGTACCCGGTCTGTCGGTGCTCTATGCCGGCAAGACAGACCATGTCATGACGGCGGGACTGGACAGCGAGCGCCTTGGCGTCGTTACCCGCGCGTGCCTGCGGGATTTCGATTGCACCTTGTTTGACGCCGGCCCTGCCAATCGGTCGACAGATGCCCTGACCCTTAGTGCCAGCGTCGGCTACGCCTTGCTGGTGGCCCGCCGGGGGAACAGTTTCGCCGACGATCTGACGTTCCTGGCTGACCAGCTACGCCAGGATGGCGTCACCGTAATCGGATCGGTTTTCAACGGGGTTTGAGGCCTGCGATCAACTGGTTCAAATGGGCCATCAGCGCCTGCGGGTCCGTCGTGGCCAGCAGGCGAGGCCGGGTGCGAACCGTGGCCAGAACCGTGCGCAACCCGTCCACGGATTTCGCGACCGAGATCAACCCGCGATCCGCAAAGGCCCGGGTGATCTCGGACTGGTGATTGTCATAGTGCTCGCCCAGCTCTGGCAATCTCGGCATGGCGATCACGTGGCATCCCTGGCGCAAGGCCGTGATCAGCGAGCCTGTGCCGCCGTGGCAGACGACGATGGACGCGGTGGTCAGCAGGTGCTGGATCTCGTCGAAGCCCAGCGTCTCGTGGGTTTCCAGACCTTTGGGGCGCAAACCCCCTTCTCCGGTCTGGACGATGATGCGCTCGGGAATCAGGCCCTCGGCATTCATCTGCGCCACCGACTGGACCAACCGGTCAAACGGCAGGGTGGCCCCCACCGTGGCGAACAAAACCTCCGACTTCGCCGGGGCCGGGGTATCCAGCCGCCGGAATGGATCAAAGACCCGCGCGCGAGGATAATATGCGGCAAGTTCCTGCGACTGAACGATCATATCGTGGGCCAGCGGAGCCGCCAGGCGGCCGAACAATGACGGTTTCTCAAAGCGGGCGAAGGATTCGATGATCACCACCCGGGCCCCCAGCAGCCGGGCCCAGATCACCGGAAAATAGACCGCGCCGGCCCCCGTCGAGATGATCATGCCGGGACGCTCGTGCAACATGATGCCGGCGGTGCGGAAGAAACTGACGATAGCCCGGCCTGCCATGCGCAGCGGCGCATCCAGTTTGGCCTGTCCCCACGCATAGTGGGGGACGAAATAGGTCCGGCTTGTTTTAGGCAGGGTCACCCCCGACGCGGTGTCCTCGGTGATGAAAAAGTGGTCGTGCCTGGATCAGACCTCCTTCAGGTCCAGCAACTGACGGACATGGCCGCCGCCGGAACCGGCGAGGCAAATCCTCGGCCCGCGCGTCCGCGTAGCCGGTGCTGTAATCGGCGCCTGGTCGTCGCCTGCCGACATTATGCACCCCGATTGACCATGCCCTGCGTATCTAACGCCTCCGGGCGCGTAAACGACTGGTGAACCTGATACGCTTTAGTTCAAATCGGGCTCGGTAGACCCTGATGGAAACGCATGACGACCAACCCACCCGCCTCTCCGACCATTCAGCGCGTGCTGAGGGGCGAACTGTGCACCGGCTGCGGCCTGTGCGCAGCGATTTCGCCGGGCATCGAAATGGCGTCCCTTGCCCCGGGATATAATCGCCCCGTCGCATCCGGGCCGGTTTCGGTGGCCGAAGAGAAGGTCATCGCGACCGCGTGTCCGGGGGCCGTCGTCGAGCCGTGGGTCGGCGCTGAACCCGTAGACCCCTATTGGGGGCCCTATCGTCAGGTGATGACGGGCGCCGCGACTGATCCATCCATCCGGTTTGAAGGCTCGTCGGGTGGTGCGATCTCCGGGCTGCTGATTCACGCCCTTCGCAGCGGTCTGATTGACCGGGTGGTGCAGATTGCGCCTGATCCGGACAGTCCGACCCGCAACATGGTGACGATTTCCCGCACGGCGGATGAAGTCTTGGGCCGCGCAGGGTCGCGATACACCGCCTCATCGCCTCTGGAACAGATCACGGCGGTACTGGCCGAGGGCGGCGCGGCTGCCTTCGTCGGCAAGCCCTGCGATGCCTCGGCCCTGCGCCGGTTGGGAAGGTTGGACCCGCGTGTTGCGCTGCACATTCCGCTGATACTGTCGTTCTTTTGCGGCGGCATTCCCAGCCACGACGGCGTCGGACGAATCCTGGCGGACATGAAGGTCGATCCAGGCGCGGTCACAGCCTTCCGGTTTCGCGGGCGTGGCTGGCCGGGGAACTGCGTTGCAGAGACTGCGGAGGGTAGCGCCGAAATGACCTATGCCCGCAGCTGGGGCGGGTTCCTGTCGAAGGAGGTCCAATTTCGATGCAAGATTTGTCCGGACGCCGTCGGCGGTGTGGCTGACATTGCCTGTGCTGACGCCTGGTACGGCGATGACGACGGCTATCCCAGCTTCGAAGAGGCCGAGGGGCGCAGCCTGATCGTGGTACGCTCGGAGGCGGGCGCGCGCTTCCTCAACGCCGCTGTCGCCGCGGGCGCGCTCTCGACGACGCCGCTGGATATCGCCGAAATCGGCCGGATGCAGCCGTCGCAAGCGCGCCGCAAGCGCCTGATCCTGGCACGCGTGGCCGCTTTGGCCGTCACCGGCCAGCCCGCACCAAGCATCGCGGGGTTGTCTGTGCTTGCCGCCGCCGGAAAGGCTCCGTTGCTGGAGGCTGCGCGAAACTTCCTCGGCACTATACGTCGCACCTTGCTGGGCCGCAGGAGCCGACTGTGACGCCGAGGCGCTGTAGCTTGCTGTCGTTAACTGCTAGTAAGCAGTTCGTCGGGCAGAGACTTTACGATACTGGAGCGGGTGGTATGCGATCGAGTGCGCTGGTCTTGGGGGCGATGCTGTGCGCCTGCGCCGGCAGTGTAGCCGTGGCCCAGACAGCCCCCCAGGTGCCCGCTGTCGAGGGAAAGCGTCAATACAAGTTCGAGGCCCGGGTCAGCGCGATACATGACTCCAATGTGGCGCGGACAGGCAAGGCCCTGGCGGCACAGCGGGGAGTCCGGCTTGATGACTACAGGGTCACGCCCACGATAGCGGCCTCGATAGTGCAACCCATCGGTCAGCAGGCGCTGTTTCTGGACGGGGCAGCGGGGTATGATTTTAACGCCTACAACACGCAACTGGATCGAAAGCACTACGACGTCACGGGCGGAGCGACCGGCACTCTCGGAATTTGCAAACCCACAGTGTACGCGACCTATCGCGCGCTTCAGAGTGACCTTGCTGTGTTGGATGCGCCGGTCTCGAGCAACCTTCAGACTTCGACCGGCACCGCCGCGAGCGTCTCCTGCGGGCGTGAAAGGGGGTTTGGCGGGTCGGCGACCGTTGATCGGACCGACACCAAAAACTCGGCGATTGCCCAGAGAGTGCAAGACCGGACGGCCGAGACGCTCTACTTCGCGCTGGGATACGCGGCCCCCTCGCTGGTCGATGCGACGATGTTTTTCAGCTATTCAAACAACGAATTTCCAAACCGGATCATTCCGGGTCGCCCCGTCGGCGACGGATATTGGACAGAGTCTCTGGGTCTTCGGCTTCAGCGGAAACTTGGAAATCGTCTGACAACGGGCCTGTCCATGTCCGGTACACGGGTCAAGCGCGAGTTCGTACCACCGGGTCTGCGCGACAAATTCACGGCGACGACCTATTCTGGCGACGCCACCTACCGGGCAGGAACCCGGCTTTTGTTATCATTGAAGGGTGGCCGCGAAGTCAAACCTTCGGAACGCGTCGGCAAGCTGTTCGATATCGCCGAGACCCTGGAGGGCAGTGCCCGTTACCGATTGGGCAAGCAGTTCAGCATCACGCTGGGCCACACTTATTCCGATAGCAAGGCCAATGCCGACACGGCTGCGACCCGCGCGCTCGTGACCGATGCCACGACCAATTCCACTTATGGAAAGTTTGAATACCGCCGGGGCACGCTGGGATCCATATCCCTCAACGTGCAGCGCGAACGGCGCGACACCAATCTGCCGAGTTTCAACTATACTTCAACACGTCTTGGCGTAACCACAGCCGTCAGCTTCTGACCCAGCGAGACCCCATGACCCGGAATTTTTTCAGCGCCGTCCTTTTTTCCCTCGCCATTGCGGCGACCGGGACCCTTGCGAAGGCCCAGTCCAACGCCCCGGCCGCAGCCGCGACACCGTCCGGCCCACAGGTCGGGGAAGGGGCGTCTTCGGCCTATGTTCTGGGTCGCGATGACGTTGTCGAGGTCGGTCTGCTGGGGCGAAGCGACTTCGGCGGGCGCGCTCGGGTGCAGGCCGACGGCACAATCCAGTTGCCGTTCATCGGCAAGGTCGCCGCAGTCGATAGAACAGCGGCCGAACTGTCCGACGTGGTGAGAAAGTCGCTGCAGGCCGGCGGCTTCTTCTCTGATCCGGTGGTTACAGTCGAGGTGGTCGGCTATTCCAGCCGATATGTCACCGTCCTGGGCTCGGTGGGAACACCGGGACTGGTACCGATCAACCGGCCCTATCGCCTGTCTGACATTCTGGCCCGGGTGGGTGGCGTCCGCGAAGGCGCGGCGGACTATCTGGTGGTCCGGTCGGCTGACGGCCAGGACCGGAGGGTACTGATCCGCGATCTGGCAACCGGCAACCTCGAGCAGGACCCTTTCGTCAAGGCCGGGGACAAGATCTACAGCCCGACTGCCGAGACCTATTTCATCTACGG
>JANNFM010000517.1:0-11585 GCA_031379795.1 Alphaproteobacteria bacterium | reverse complement strand
TGTCGAAGCGCTTTGCCGGCACTTTCGGACCACCGATCAGCGCATTTACTTCGGTGGCCAGCGCCCGATAGTGGCTGGGATAGGGATCATAGCGCCGGATTACATCATCATACTCGCTGTTCAGCAGCGCGCGCGCGTCGGCATAGTGAAGTTTGGCCGAAACCGGGAAATCGACACCGGCCTTCATGCCGGGGTCGGCCGCCACGATGATTGGCACCTTGACGTTGGCGACCCGCTGATTGAAGTCAGCGAACTCTTCGGGCGAGGACCAGGTGTCGAGCAGATAGTCGACGGCGATGGCTTTTACGCCTTTGGAATCCAGTGCTGCGATCAGGTCCCCAAGCCACGCTTTATCTATCGGCGCCAGGCAATGACAGGCCGACGCCTCACTCATGGCCTTGGTCGCTTCACCGTCAATCTTGACGATCACGAACTGCGGCTGCGCCGCAGGCCCGCCACCAGATACGCGTAGGTCGTAGGTTAGATTTTCGACGAATCGGATGGGCGTTGTGGTGTTGAGAAACAGCGCCGCAGCCGAAGCCAGGGTGGCGACGACGATTGTAATTGCAATATCCGCCCAACCCTTTCCGCGTTCGGCGCGCAAGCTGGCCAGAACGCGGGTCACATGCCCCATCAGCCCCTTTGGCGCTGCCGCTACGACCATGGGTCAGGCCAGCTTTCGGAAGGGGAAATTGTAGGTCACTGCAGGGGTATAGTCGCCTGCCAGACACAGATGGGTCGTCAGTTGGTCGCCCTGCGACATCAGCAGGGCGAACGCAGGGGGTTCCTCCACGAGAATCTCGCGACCGTCAGGCACATCCATGTCGACTTCGGTGAGATCCAGGGTGAGCTGGATTGATGTCGCCGGGGCGGCGGCCACGATGTGACCGGCGAACAAGCCGAAGAAGGCCCGGTGGATGTGCCCGCACATCAGCACCTTGACCTGATCGCGACCTGTCAACACCTCTTCCAGGCGCAACAGCCAAGGCGACTTCGGATCGGGGTCCATCCAGCGGATACCGCTGGGGATGGGGGGGTGGTGAAGGATCACCGCCGTGGGGCGGTCAGGAGCCTCGTCAAGTGTCGCCCGAAGCCAGGCGGCGCGCACCTCGTCATAGTCACCGTGGTTTTCGCCCTCCAGCGTATCGCAGACGACCATGCGCATGGGGCCGAAATCGACCGCGTACTGAACGTAGCCGTTGGCATCTGTCTGGGCGCCTGGGCCGCTGAACACCTCAAGGAAGGGTCCACGCAGATCATGGTTGCCCAGCGCGAAATAGATCGGGATTTCGCAGTCGGCCAGCAGGCGCTTGAGTTCGAGATATTCCTCAAGTTCGCCGCGGTCGACCAGATCGCCGCTGGCGATGATGGCGACGGGACGAGGGCGAAGGGCATGGATCGCCTTCAGAACCTGGCGCAGCCGCTCTTCATTCCGCCTTTGGTTAAGCGGATCCTTGTCGGTCGTAATGTGCAGATCTGTGATCTGAGCTATCGTTAACAACTAGCCGCCTCCCCGAGCAGCACGCACTGTCCCATCTAGATACGCATGCTCATCGCCGACGGATGACGAGGTTACGAATTTCTGTCATGTCCTCCATGGCGAAGCGAACGCCCTCCCGTCCAAGACCGGAGTCCTTCACCCCTCCATAGGGCATGTTGTCTACCCGATAGCTGGGCACGTCGCCGATGACAACGCCACCCACATCCAGGTGATCCCACGCCTCCAGCATCTTGTAGAGGTCGCGGGTGAACACGCCGGTCTGCAGGCCAAACTTCGAATCGTTCACTTCGTCGAGCGCGTCCTTGAAGTTGGTAAATTTCGACAGGATCGCGACCGGGCCAAAGGCCTCCTCGGCGTAGAGAGCGGCCGTGCGACCGACGCCTTCGAGCAGGGTGGCCTCCAGCATCGCGCCCTCGCGTTTGCCTCCGACCAATAGCCTGGCACCGTCCGCCACGGCGGCCTGGATCCAGCTGTCGAGACGACTAGCCTCCTTTACGTCGATCATCGGGCCGACGAAGGTGTCTTCGTTGTGCGGGTCGCCCGCGATCAGGGTCTTGGTTTTGGCGACCAATCGATCCCGTAGATCGTCATAGATCGAGGCATGAATGATGATCCGCTGCACGCCGATGCAGGACTGGCCCGACTGGTAGAAGGCCCCGAAGATGATCCGTTCGACGGCGTCGTCCAGGTCGGTGTCCGCATCCACGATTACGGCAGCATTGCCCCCCAGTTCGAGAACGACTTTCTTCTTGCCGGCCTTGGCCTTCAGGTCCCAGCCGACGCCGGGTGAGCCGGTGAAGGACAACAGCTTCAGTCGCTCGTCGGTCGTGAACAGGTCCGCGCCATCGCGCGCGGCGGGCAGGATCGAGAACGCACCCTTGGGCAGGTCTGTCTCGGCCAGCACCTCGCCGATGATGATGGCACCCAGCGGCGTGCGCGAGGCGGGTTTCATCACGAATGGACAACCCACCGCCAGCGCGGGCGCGATCTTGTGGGCGGCGAGGTTCAGCGGGAAGTTAAAGGGCGAGATGAAGGAGCAGGGGCCGATCGGCACCCGCTTCCACATGCCCTGGTAGCCCCGGGCGCGGGGCGAGATGTCCAGAGGCTGGACCTCACCGGTCATCCGCACCGATTCTTCCGCCGCGATCCTGAAGGTGTCGATCAGGCGTCCAACCTCGCCACGGCTGTCGCGGATCGGCTTTCCGGCTTCGATGCAGAGTGCATAGGCCAACTCGTCAAACCGCTCGGTGAAGCGGTTGACGCAGTGCTGTAACACCGCCTGGCGCTCGTAGGACGCCATCCGGGCCATGGGTTCCGCCGCCTCGACGGTGGCAGCGATGCCCGCGTCGATGGTTTTGGCATCTGCCAAGGCCACACGCGTGGCGACCTTGCCAGTGTATTTGTCCGTCACCTCGAGATCGAGGTTGGGCGTCTGGGCCACATTGGCCAGGTAGAGCGGATACGAGTCTTTCAGCGCGGCCATGTCGGGGTTCCTTGTGGCTGGCGTCAGACGGCCGCGCTCAATTCCTTGATCTGCTTGTTCAGGATCAGATCATTGTCCGAGTAGTCCACCGGGCAATCGATCAGATTGACGCCAGGCGTGTCGAGACACTTCCGGATGATGTCCGGCAGTTCGGCGGCACTCGTGACCCGGTAGCCGTTGGCTCCGTAGGATTCGGCATACTTCACGAAGTCCGGGTTGCCATAGGTCAGCCCCCAGTCCTTGAAGCCCATGTTGGCCTGCTTCCAGCGGATCATGCCGTAGCTGTTGTCGTTGAGGATCAGCACGGTGATGTTCAACTTCAGGCGGACGGCGGTCTCCATTTCCTGGCTGTTCATCATGAAGCCACCATCACCGCAGATCGCCATGACCTTGCGGTCCGGATAGACCATTGATGAGGCCATGGCCGACGGCAGACCCGCACCCATGGTGGCCAGTGCATTGTCCAGCAGCACGGTGTTGGTCATCCGGGCCGGATAGTTGCGAGCAAACCAGATTTTGTAGACGCCGTTATCCAGGCAGATGATGCCGTTGTCCGGCATGGCTTCGCGGATTTTGTGAACCAGGTGCTGCGGATAGATCGGGTAGCGCATGTCACCGATCGACTTGGCAGTGTGCTCCACCTCGGCAGCACGGGCCCGGTGCATGGCCGAGAAATCCCAGCCTGCCTGGGGCAGGATGTCTTCCTTGATCTGCCAGATCGCGTTGCCGATATCGCCGATCACCTCGTACTGCGGGAAATAGACCGGATCGACCTCGGCTGAGCGGAAGTTGATGTGGATCACTTCGGTGCCGCCAACCTGCATGAAGAACGGCGGCTTTTCGATCACGTCGTGGCCGACATTGATGATCAGGTCCGCCGCGCCGATGGCGCGGTGCACGAAGTCACCGGCCGACAGCGCAGCGCAGCCGAGGAACTTGCCGTTGGTTTCGTCGACGACGCCCTTGCCGAGCTGTGTTGATACAAACGGGATGCCGGTCTTTTCGATGAACTGGGTCAGCATCCGGCTGGTCATGGCGCGGTTCGCGCCGGCCCCGATAACCAGGATCGGGGACTTGGCCTGTTCGATGCGTTTGGCGGCGGCCCGGATCGATTTCTCATCGGCCACGGGACGGCGCGCATTGCTCTTCACCATCGGCTTTTCGTCGGTGTGCTCGTCGGCGATGTCCTCGGGGAATTCGATATGGACAGCGCCGGGCTTCTCCTCCTGGGCCAGGCGGAACGCCTCGCGGACCTTGGAGGGGATGTTGTCAGCCGAGGCCAGCTGGTGAGTGAATTTGGTCAGCGGGCCCATCATCGAGACCACGTCCAGGATCTGGAACCGGCCCTGTTTGGATTTCTTGATCGGCTTCTGGCCGGTCAGCATCATCATCGGCATGCCACCCAGCTGGGCGTAGGCAGCGGCGGTGACAAAGTTGGTCGCGCCCGGACCCAGGGTGGCGACGCAGACCCCGGCCTTGCCCGTGTGGCGGCCATAGGTTGCGGCCATAAAACCCGCGCCCTGTTCGTGGCGGGTCAAAATCAGCTGGATCTTTTTCGACCGGGACAGGCTGTCCAGGAAGTCCAGGTTTTCTTCGCCGGGGACCCCGAAGACGTGCAGTACGCCTTCCTCCTCCAGACATTGCACGAACAGATCAGATGCCTTGGTCATTTTTAGCCCCCATCACAGCCTGCCTGTTGTCGCAAATTCCAACGACTTGTGAAGTGCCTTAAAGCAGGCTTGGACATCTGATGTCGTTTTGCGCTTAAGTCAGGCCGGATTTCGTAGTTAGCTGATACCGGAAACGACAGGCGAACCGGGTTCGCACGCACAGGGGGACTAAATGGCAGTAAGTGATCACGTAGATCTGGCGACCTTCATCGAGGGGGTCAGGCGGCGCAATCCGGGCCAGCCTGAATTTGCCCAGGCGGTGCAGGAAGTCGCCGAGGACATCTACGACTACATCCAGGACAAGGAGCAGTATCACAAGTACCAGATCCTGCGTCGCATCGCCGAGCCGGACCGCGTGATCAGTTTCCGGGTCTGCTGGGAAGACGACAACGGCAACATCCGCGTCCAGCGCGGCTGGCGCGTCCAGAACAACAATTCCATCGGCCCGTACAAGGGCGGCATCCGCTTCCACCCCTCGGTGACCGAGAGCGTGCTGAAGTTCCTGGCGTTCGAACAAACCTTCAAAAACGCGCTGACCGGCCTCCCCATGGCGGCGGCAAGGGCGGCGCAAACTTCAACCCGAAGGGCAAGTCCGACAACGAGGTGATGCGCTTCTGCCAGTCGTTCATGAACGAGCTTTACCGCTATATCGGGGCCGACATCGACGTGCCGGCTGGCGATATTGGCGTGGGCGGTCGCGAGATCGGCTACATGTTCGGCCAGTACAAGCGTCTGACCAACGAGTTCACCGGCGTCCTGACCGGCAAGGGCCTGGAATACGGCGGCAGCCTGATCCGTACCGAGGCCACCGGCTATGGCGCGGTCTATTTCCTGCGCAACATGCTGGCCACCCAGAAGGATGGGGTTGAGGGCAAAAAGGTGGTGATCTCGGGCTCCGGCAACGTCGCGACCCACGCGGCGGAAAAGATCAACCAGCTGGGCGGCAAGGTGCTGACCCTCTCCGATTCCGAGGGCTATATCTACGATCCGGCAGGTATCTCCGAAGAGAAGGTCAACTGGATCAAGGACCTGAAGAACAAGCGCCGTGGCCGGATTTCCGAGTATGCCAAGGAGTTCAAGGGTTCGGAGTTCGTGGCGGGCAAGACCCCGTGGGGCGTGCCCTGCGACCTGGCACTGCCTTGTGCGACCCAGAACGAACTGACCGGCGACGACGCGCGCCTGCTGGTCAAGAACGGCTGCATCGGGGTTTCTGAAGGTGCCAACATGCCCACCACCCTGGAAGGTGTTCACGTCTTCAAGGACGCGCAGATCCTGTTCGCGCCGGGCAAGGCCGCCAACGCCGGTGGCGTGTCGGTCTCCGGCCTGGAAATGAGCCAGAATTCGGCCCGCATTTCCTGGAAGGAAGCTGAACTGCAGCGGCTGCTGGAAGACATCATGGCCGGCATTCACGCCTCTTGCGTGGAATACGGGGGTCGCCCGGGCTCCAAGGTTACCGACTATGTCCGCGGCGCCAACATCGCGGGCTTCAAGAAGGTGGCCGACGCCATGCTGGCATTCGGGGTGGTGTAGACCGCGTCAGCCCATGTTGAACTGACGAACGCCGCTCCGAGAAACCGGGGTGGTGTTCTTCGTTACGCCTCCGCGTCGCGGCGGAGGTGAGGGCAGGCGCCAGGCCTCCGCGCTCAGACTCATTGAGCTGGCACCAGCGGAGGTGCCGCAGCGGGGGATGGCTGGGCTGCGGCGGTCTTACCTTGCGTGTGAAGCCGCGGCAGGTGGTCGTCGTCCGCGATCTTGGTCGGGTTGACGTACTGCCATGATGGGTGGGCGCACATGGTGATGCTCAGGAGTAGGACGTCGCAGCCTTGCTCGCAACGAGCTCCTACTTTCGGTCGTTGATCGAGCTAGCAATTATAGCGGCACCGATGATGATGGCTGCTCCGACGGGAATGACGGCAAGCGCCCTAAAGAAAAAGTAGGCGAGTGCGCAAACGATGATTGCCGCAACGAGGCCGACCACGCCCCAAACGCTCCATTTGGTTAGCTTCACCAGTGCGGTCGGTAGCTTTCGGATCAACCACAAAAGACCAACTAAGGGCCCCAGATGGAGATGCTTCGTCCAACGTCCCAAGTCGCTCCAGAACCGGCTTCCATCAGGTTCACATCTCACCACGAATGAACCAAGGTATGCAGTCCAAAAGGCCGTTCCAAAGGAAAAACCAGCCCATAATGCATAGCTTAAGCTGCTATTATTCTGGTCCCAAAGTAGATACGTAACAATTGCAGCAATTGGTAATGCAGTAATCGATCTTGCGAGTACTTGCGCCGCCATAGCGATCGTAACGGACCGGATTTCATAGCCTTCATGTTCACGGTTACGGCCTGCTCTAACGGTCGCATCAGTCTCATTGGTGGATGGGACATGCGTCGACTCACTGAGGTTGCTTATGCCGACGCTGGCCATCTCGCGGGTGTATGCCTCCGCTTCAAGTTGAGTCGAGATGTCAAAACGGACTATGTGATCCTCAACCCGCTCCCGCTTAGATACTGCGAATGCGCCCGCTTTTAAGGGGATGTCGGTATGGCGCTCCCTCACGCCCCGGCCCCCCGACGCGCCACAGCCTGGGTCCACCGGAGCGTTTCCAATGGAGGATAGCCGGGAGGTGGCGTAGCCTTCCCCGGCGCGTGGAAGCTGTGGCAGGTGGTGCAATCGGCGTCGTCGGCCGCCTTGGTCTGGGCCTCAGTCTTGCCGTGGCACGAGGCACATTTGGCGATGTCGGGGATCAGAACGTCGGACGTGAGTTCCGACAGATTGGCCTTGTGGCAATCGACGCATTCGAACCCGCCAGCCTTGGACTTACCCGGCCCGCCATGCTCCGGCACCTTATGGTCGAAGGCGCCGCGCGGCATGTAGCGGTGTGTCAGTTTCACTGGGGCCATCTGAACCGTGTCGCCAGCCCAGGTGATGGTATGACAGTCGAAACACGCGCCGCCCTCGGAGAATGTGGCGCGCCAGGCACCGGCGCCATTGGCAGCAAACGCTGTGGGTCGGATGGTGCCAGGCCGCAGGCGGTCCGACACGCTTGAGGCGGAAACGCTCCGACCATTCAACGTATCGACGACCTTCTGAAGCTCGCCGTGGGGCAGCGACTTCAGTCGACCAGCACCGTCGCGGGCGTAGGCCAGCGAGTGGCAGCTGGCGCAATCCTTCTCCATCTCGATGGGTTTGAACCCGGTTCCAGACGCATCGCGGGTGTGACACGATGCACATTCCAGAGCCGCGCCATAGCCGCTCGACTTGCCCAAAACGATGGCCTGGCGGGCCACCCCGCCCAGTGGGTCCAGGTGCATCTTGTGCGGGAAGATCAGGCCGTTCCGCTCCAGCGGCATGCCCTTGAGTTGCAGGCGTTGGAACGTCGGCTTCGCACCTGCTGGCGAGGTCATGATCAACGGGCGGAATGTCGGATGGCGGCCCCAGTCGGGTGTGTCGATCAGTTCCGTCTTTTGCAGCCGCATCTTGAGCTTGCTGTGGCAGCTCTCGCAGTCCTGCACGACGACCAGTGTCGGCTTGTCTTTCAGGAGAGGCTCAGTGACCGGGTCGCCGGTCTTTTCCGGCTTGGTGTGTTCCAGATGGCAACTGGCGCAGCGGTCGGTGGGGTGATTGAGGGCGCGCTGTACCACCGCACCGATCTTGGGGCCGATGGCGTCGGGGAGGGGGGTGGCGATCCGCAGTTTGTTGTGCGGCGCATGCTCTGCGATCAGGCGTGGCTCAAATGGGCTTCCGCCGTCGCTGGAGCGGGCCAGAATCGTGGCCTCGGCAACGGCATCGGCTCCCGCCTTGTGACAACTCAGGCAGGTCTCGTCCCTTACCGCGACAAAGGCTTTGGCGTGGCAGGCCTTGCAGTCGTTTTCTAGAAACGCGTGCGCCTTCGACAGCGGCCCGGATGACCACTGCTGGTCTGGATGGATTTTGGCCTGAGACAGCCACAGTGTTCCGATCAGGGGAACCAGCAGGCAGATGACGAAGATGCCGACGCCCAGGCCCCAGGCCATGTTGCGGCGGCCGAACACCGGGGCCTTGAGCGAAAAGATGCTGGGGCTGGGGTGGTGCTCGTGTTCCTCACGGGTGACGGTGATCACCGCGCCGCCGTCCTCGCCGGGTGCAAACGCCAGCCGGTAGTCGCCAAACGCCGCGACCGGATCGCCGGACACGTTGAAGTCGACCCGTTGTGTGGACCTGTCGTTGAGCAGGAACGGTGCGCCGCCGACGCTTTCCAGCGTGACCCGTCCGGGACCGGCGAAGCGCAGCTTTGCGTGGTGGGGGTCTACGGCCAGGTCGGAGAGCACGATGTCGCTGTCGGTCGCCCGACCAATCGTCAGTTCCGGGCCCGCAATGCTTCGCTCACGGATGATCGGATCGCCACCGGCGGCGCGCTGTGTGATCAGCCTGAGATGGAATTCCTGAGCCATGTCACCAGTACGCAAAAACGCTGACGATATGCGCGATCAGCGCCGCCAGCAGGGCGAAAGTGGCGGGAATGTGCACGAACAGCCAGGCTTCCAGCAACGCCGTGATGCGCATCTGTCGCCGGGCCAGCGCGAGCGCATCGACCTTCTGGGTCATCAGGGTCTCGATCTTCGCGAGGATTTCCCCATCGGGACCGCTGTTCGGGAGACTGCGGAGGCTGCTCAGCGCCTGTTTGTTGGCACAGTTGCCATAGCTTCCGGTCAGGCGTTGCCAGAAGCCGCCGCCGATCTCGGTGTCCTCGATCGAGTGGCGCACGATGGCCGCGCCAGCCCGATCAAGCGGCTGGGCGGTTTCCTGAAGTTGGGCATCGAGGCTGGCGATATTGTCCAGCATCTGTCGGCGAGTCACCTCGCCGCGATTGGCGCTGAGGCGGTGCGGCAGAACGGAATAGGCCCAGATACCCAGACCGCCGGAGGCGATGACCAGCATCATCAGGCCATATGCCAGGGTGTGGATGTTCAGCCCGAACTGGAAGCCGGTGTGCAGCGTCGCCAGGACCGTCAGTGACAGTCCCAGATAGACGTGAGCCGAGACCCAGGCCTTCAGCGAATAGTGGCCGTCACTTACCGCGCGTTTCCGGATTCCGAGGGATGCCAGCCAGACGATCAGGCCAGCGCTCATGGTGCCGAGTGTGTAGCCGATCCAGCTGCCGCCGCTGGGGGGTTCCGACAGTTGCAGAGCCACGACAAAATAAATCCCGACCGCAGCCACGGACAGGCCGGTCGCAACGAACGCCCAGCGGAAACCCTTGTGCCGCAGGAACCCCTCGTGGGTTCTCTGCCGAACGCGTCCCGTATGCCCCCCGGCCTGTGTCACGGTCTAGTTCGCACCTTTCTCGATCCGGGCGACCGAAAGGAAGGCGTCAGGCGAAACCCGGATCGCGGCCCCGGTCGGACAGGCCCGAACACAAGCCGGACCGCCTGACTTTCCTGAACACATGTCGCACTTGATGGCCAGTTTCGGTGACTCGCTGGTTTGTTTCGCCGCGGCTTTTTTCCGCCAGGCATAGTCAGGTTGGCCGGGCCCCGGACCCATGCCGAAGAGCATCCACTTCATCAAGTTGGGCTTTGGCGGCGGCGGCTTGTCCATCTGGATCACGCCATATGGACAGGCGCGCTGGCAGTTTCCGCAGCCAATACAGGCGTCAGAGATAAACACTTCACCGTCGGGACCACGTCGGATGGCATTGGGCGGGCAGTCGCTCATGCAATGGGGGTGTTCGCAATGTCGACACGAGGTCGGCACGTGAATGTCGGCAAAGGTGGTGCCTGCCTCGCGGTTCAGGCGTGAGAGGCCGTCATGGCTGTCGGCGCACGCCTTTTCACAGTTGTCGCAGCCAACGCAGAGGCTTTCGTCGATCAACAACACGTCTGTAGCTTCGCCGATCCCCTGCTTGATCAGGAAGTTGGCGACAGACGAGTACATGTCGACCGCGCCAGCGAACTTGTCCTGCTGGCTTTCGATGAAGGCATTGATTTCGCGCCGGGCCTTCATCTCGCTGCGCATGCGCTTGTCGAGTTCAGGCTTGCGTTTGAGCAGTTCGCGGAAGGGTTCAGCCGGCAGTTTTACGACCGTGGACCGAATCGCGGCCTTGACGGTGGTGGACCGCGGCGACCGCTCCATCATCGCCATTTCGCCGGAATAGGATCCGGCCGGAACATAGGAGATGAACACTGGCCTGCCGCCCAGAGTCTTCTCGACGATCATCGAGCCGGAGCGGATGATGAAGAGGTCGTCAGAGAGATCCCCTTCGGTGATGATGGCTTCGCCTGGTTTGACATCCATCACCTGTGCGCCGGCCAGCACGTCGGTAATGTCGGCGGGCGTGAGCCCTGATTTGAATATCTGCAGAACCTGACGCTCGGTCGTGATGCGGTTCACGGTTTCGCGCGCTTCCGGCACCTGCGACATCAGTTTCAGGGCGGCCATGCGGGGGATCTCAACGCAAACACAGGCATCCGCTGCGCGAATGGTGGCACCGCGTCGGCGACCCGAGATCAGACCAACCTCACCGAAAATCGAACTTTCGCCGATGGAGACCGTTATGTTGGGGTTTGTCGGGTCAACCTCGACCTTGACGGTTCCCGACGCGATGCCGAACAGCGACGAGCCCTGTTCGTTGCGCGTGAAGATGGCGTCGCCGGGTTTGTAGGCCCTGACCTCGGAATCCAGCAGGAACTCGCGCATCTGCAGCGGTGAGAGGCCGTTCAGGATTTCGACGTGGCTGCGCAGGAACTCCAGCCATTCGGCCACCGTCTTGCCGCCGGGCAGGTTCTTGAGCTTGTCCTTCAGCAGCGGCTCGTCGGCAGCCTCAAGACTTGTGTTGCCGCTGATGAACTCCACGGCGTCATAGCCCTGGTTCATGCAGTGTTTGATCAGCGGATAACCGGCCAGCGCGCCGATCACATAGAAACAACATTTGCAGTTTCAGCGCACGGTCTTCGT
>JANNFM010000492.1:0-2352 GCA_031379795.1 Alphaproteobacteria bacterium | reverse complement strand
CTGGCGGCTCGACGCCCGGGAGGTCGGCGCCGGCAGGATGATGGGCTCAAACCAGGTCGGAGTGATGAAGCGGCTCTGCGGCGATGCGGCCGCCACCTCCTGCTGGAACCGCTTGCGATCGGCCAGCGCCGCCGCCGACGGATTGGGGTCGCCGTAGGCGTCGGCGTGCGTGGGAATAACCACAGACGGATGGCCCAGGCATCGCATCAGGCGGCCGGTGTAGTCGTAGATCTCGAGGCGCTGGCTGTTGGCGCCGATCAGGGCGATGTCGGGCCGCAGCCCGTCCATCTCGCGTTCGATGTAGTTCATTGACCCCATGATCAGGATCTGGTGGCCGCCGATCCGCAGCAGATAGGCCAGGCTGCCGCCGTCGACGTACTGATTGCGGCGCAGCGGCGCGCGCAGGCCGCGCGGCGCGACGCCGACGATGCCGCGGCCGTTGTTGAAGTAGCGCTTGTCGTCCAGGGCGCTGTGAATGTTGGGGATGACGCGCAGCGAGAACTCGCCGAAGTCGTAGTCCTCGCCGCCGAGAACCGTGAGCAGTGAAGTCTCCGGCGCGCCGTTGGCCCGGGCGAGGTTGGCGACCGTCTCATGGCCGATGATCACGCCGCCGGTCTTGCGCGCGATATAGCCCGCGTCGAGGGCATGATCCCAATGCCCGTGGGTGACCAGGATGTAGTCGGCGCGGCGCACATGTTTGTCGATCAGGGCGGTGTCGGGAACATAGAGTTCATCCTGGGCGATGGCCTTGGGCCCGGAGGGGGTCCAGCGCGCAAACTGGCTGAGGAAGGGATCCACCAGGATGACCTTGCGACCGTCGGTGATCTCCCAGCCGGCATTGCCCAGATAGGTCAGCCGGACCTCACCCGCCTTGAGCGCCGGGGCGGCCGAGGGTTGGGCGGACGCCGGGGCACCCAGCATCGAGACGAGAAGCAGCCCGAGGGCGATCAAGATCCGTCGATGCATGGTGTCTCCAGACAGATGCGGCCCGGCGGGGTGGCGTGTTCACGTTGAACGGTAGGGGCCGCCGGGGCCGGCGTACGACGTTACCGAAATTCCTGATCCATCGCCACTCATCCCGTACTCCGGATCACGCCGCAGAAGACGCAAACGGCACCATGGACAGGGCGGGCGGCGCCCCATATCAAACACGGTGGGTAGAGGGATCGGGGGAGCGATGAGACGTAGCGTCGGGGTGGCCAGCCTGGCCGGGGTTTTGGCCGTCACGCTGACCGGACCCGTCGCGCGCGCCGCGCCGCCGCCCGATCTGAGCGGCCTGTGGACCAACCAGTCCCTGACCACGCTGGAACGGCCCAAGGACGTGAAGGCCCTGGTGATGACGCCGGCCGAGGCTGCGGCCTATGAGGCCAAATGGCGGGGCAAGCCGCCGCCGATTGAGGACGACGTCGGCGGGGCGGACTCGGAGTGGTGGGAGACAGACGCCGGGCTGGCGCGCATCCGGGGCCAGGCGCGGACGTCCTGGATCGTCGCGCCCGCCGACGGGAAGCTGCCCTTCACGGCGGCGACGAAGGCCCGGAACACGGCCCGGGTAGCCCGGCGCAAGCTGCCGATGGACAACCCCGAGGACCGGGGCCGTAGCGACCGCTGCCTGCCGGGCGCAGCGGCCGGACCGCCGATGCTGAACGGCGCCTACAACGACAACTACACCTTCCTGCAGACGCGCGACGCGCTGGTGATCCACGCGGAGTACTTCAGCGACCTGCGGATCGTGCGGCTGGACCCCGGCGCCAAACATCCGCCCAAGAGCGTGCGCCGGTGGCTGGGGGATTCCATCGGCCGGTGGGAGGGCGCGACCCTGGTGATCGAGACCACCAATTTCACGGCTCTGGAGGTCGATCCGCTGGACGGCGACCCGGCGGCTGACATGACAGTGACCGAGCGGCTGACGCGCCTGGGGCCGGATGAGATCTTCTATGCCTTCACGGTGCGCAACCCGGCGCGGTTCGTGATGCCCTGGCAGGGCGAGATGGTGATGCGGACGACCAAGGGGCCGATGTTTGAATACGCCTGCCACGAGGGAAACTATTCCTTGCGCAGCATGCTGTCGGCAGCGCGCCAGGCGGAGGCACCGGCGCCTTAGTGGCGGTTCGGGGGAGGCTCCACCCGCCCGGCCCTGGCGCGGCCGCAACGCCCCCTCCCCCGTAAACGCTATCGGATTCACACATCTCCGAAACCGGATATATATCAACCTGTTGGGTGCGCGGCCTTCTCCCCTTGTGGGAGAAGGTGGCCTGCGTAGCAGGTCGGATGAGGGGTTGATTCCTCTCACAGAATAACACTCTGTTTTACTGGAACAATCGCCGCGCGACCCCTCATCCGAGCCGCTCACGC
>JANNFM010000458.1:0-8629 GCA_031379795.1 Alphaproteobacteria bacterium | reverse complement strand
TGGGCAACGCCGAGAAAAGCCAGGCGGGCGCCTACGCCCTGCAGGCCGAACCGCAGCGCGTGCGGGTCAACGACATCATGAGCGTGCGCGAAACCGCCGGCCATCTGATCGACGGGCTTAAGGATCGCGCGCGGGCCTATGTCGAGGTCCAGAACGGTTGCGATCATCGCTGCACGTTCTGCATCATCCCGTTCGGGCGGGGGAACTCGCGGTCCGCCGGTGCCGGCGAAGTGGTGGAACAGGTTCGCCGCCTGACCGCACAAGGCTATCAGGAAATCGTACTCACCGGCGTGGATGTGACCAGCTGGGGCACCGACCTGCCGGGTCAGCCCACACTCGGCCAGCTGGTGGCGCGGATCCTGAAACTGGTTCCTGAACTTCCCCGTCTGCGTTTGTCGTCGATTGACGCGGCCGAGATCGACGCCGACCTGCTGCGGTGCCTGGCGGAAGAGCCCCGCCTGATGCCCTATCTGCACCTGTCGCTGCAGGCGGGCGACGACATGATCCTGAAGCGGATGAAGCGCCGCCACAACCGGGCCGACGCCCTGAAGCTGATTGCCGAGGTCCGAGCTGTGCGGCCGGACACAGCGTTCGGTGCCGACTTCATCGCGGGCTTCCCGACCGAGACGGACGAGATGTTCGAGAACACGGTGCGACTGGTGGAGGACGCGGGCCTGTCCTTCCTGCACGTCTTCCCCTACAGCGCCCGACCCGGAACGCCTGCGGCGCGGATGCCACCGGTCAAGGGGCCGGTGATCAAGGCGCGTGCCGCCCGTTTGCGCGCCGTCGGCGATGCGGCCCTGTCGCGGCATCTCGACCGCCAGGTTGGACGCACCCTCGCCGGCCTTGTGGAATCCGACGGCCGGGCCAGGGCCGCCGATTTCACCGAGGTCGTCTTCGAGGGCGAGGCACCGGTCGGCGGCATCGCCAGCCTGCGCGTCACCGGTCACGACGGACGGCGCGCCCTCGCCGCTGTGATCCAGGGAGACACGACATGAGCTTCTCCGGCGGATGCCAGTGCGGGGCCGTGCGGTTCCGGGTGGAGGGCCCGCTTGGCGAGGCCAGCATCTGCCATTGCCGCATGTGCCAGAAGGCCACGGGTGGTCTCTACGGCCCCTACGTCGGCGCGCCCGGGCTGGTCTGGACGCGAGGCGAACGCAAGCGCTTCCAGAGCTCCAACAAGGTCTGGCGCGGATTCTGTGAGGCCTGCGGCACGCCGCTGACCTTCGAGTATGGCGAGGCGTCCACCGCCCTGGCCATCGGCACCCTGGACGATCCGGCGCAGGCGCAACCGACCGAGCAACTCGGCAGTCCCAGCAAGGTGCCCTGGGTCGACGCGCTTGCCGAGCTACCCACCCACGAACCGAGCGAGCCCCGGGCCGCGGCCCACCTGGCCAGCATCGTCAGCCGGCAGCACCCTGATCACGACACCTGAGGCGCCCCGGCGTCGCAGACCTGCTGGCGCTTGCTGAGGTACTGGTCCACGACCGAACATAACCACACCAACTGTGTCATCCCGGTTTCGCGGAACGCGAAGCCTGCCCTCGCGGAGGCGGGGGACCGGGACCCACAAACGCTGTCGCTTACGGATAGCGCCGCAGCGGTAACGCCGTGCCCGTCTACTGACCTCGGAGTTTATGGGTCCCGGTCTTTGGCTACGCCAAAACCGGGATAACACGGGATTGTTTGGGCTTAGGCCCGCCCTCGAAAACCCGGCATTTGCCAGTCGAACAGGATCGCCCCGGCGCGCACAACGAATGCGGCGACAAAGCCCAGAGCTCCAGCGATAGCCAGTTGAACCCCCAGTGCGTCCAGCCCCACGAATACCACCGCGCCGATCAAAGCCGGTGTCACATAGAGCTCGCGGCGCAGGAGAACCGAGGGCTCCTCGGCCAGAACGTCCCGGATAATGCCGCCGAACGTGGCGGTCAGCACGCCCATCACCACCGCCGAGCCGGGCGGCAGGCCAAGCGACACGGCCTTCAGCGCGCCCACCACGGTGTAGGCCGCCATGCCAACCGCATCCAGCCAGAGCAACAGCCGCTCGCGCCCCTGGCCCCAGCCGAAAATCCAGATCGTCACCGCCGCCGCCAGACAGACCGCCAGATACTCCGGACGCGCCACCCAGAATACCGGGGCATCGATCAACAGATCGCGCAGTGTGCCACCGCCGACGCCGGTGACAGCGGCAAAGAAGCCGAAGGTGACAATGTCATGCTTGCGCCGCGCCGCAGCCAGCGCCCCTGATGCGCCGAACACGGCAACAGCGGCATAGTCCAGCACAGTCAAGGTGGCGGCGAGGGCGTCCATGTCCTGCGTTGTGCGGTCACAGGTGACGCCGTGCAAGTGACCCGCTAGAAGCCCCGCCCATGTCAGAACCCAAACGCGGCTGGTTCGCGCGGCTTACCGAAGGGCTCACCAAGTCCTCGAAACAGATGGGCGATCAGATCGCCCAGGTCTTCGTCGCCAAGGAACCCCTGGATCAGGCCAAGCTCGACGAGCTGGAAGAGATGCTGATCGAGGCGGACCTGGGCCCGCATTCGGCCGCCCGCATCACCGCACGCTTTGCCGAGGAAAAATTCGGGAAGGACGTCGATGAGGCCGACATCCGTGAAGCGCTATCCGACGCCATCGGCGAGGAACTGAGTGCGCGCGAGGGGATCTTCGACACGCTGTCCGGTGCCAAGCCCAATGTCATCCTGTTCATCGGCGTCAACGGGTCCGGAAAGACCACGACGCTGGGCAAGATCGCCACAGACCTGACACGCCGGGGGGCCAGGGTGCTTGTGGTGGCGGGCGACACGTTCCGCGCGGCAGCGGTGGAGCAGTTGAAAATCTGGGCCGATCGCGCAGGCGCTGACTTCATGGGGCGGCCTATCGGATCTGACGCGGCAGGGCTGGCGTACGACGCGCTAACGAAGGCGAAAGACGAGGGCTACGATGTGGTTCTGGTCGACACCGCAGGGCGTTTGCAAAACAAGCAGGGTCTGATGGACGAGTTGCACAAAATCATCCGGGTCCTGAAGAAGGTCGATCCCGACGCCCCGCACGAGACCCTGCTGGTGCTGGACGCCACGGTCGGGCGCAACGCGCTGGCGCAGGAAAACATCTTCGGCAACCAGATCGGTGTCACCGGCATCGTCATGACCAAGCTGGACGGCACCGCGCGCGGCGGCGTGCTGGTGCCGGTGGCCCAGGCCTCGGACAGCCCCATCAAGCTGATTGGCGTCGGCGAGGGCGTCGACGACCTGCAACCCTTCAACGCCCGGGCATTTGCGCGCTCGCTGGTCGGCCTTTCGGAGCCCATTCGATGAACAAGCGCACGCGGGTCTGGGTCCGCAACTTCGTCGACTATTCGGCGCTGGCGGTGTTTCTGGTCGCCTATTTTCTGACCGGCAAGAACATCACCACGGCCACCTGGGCGCTGGTGATCGGCTCCGCCGTGGCCCTGCTGGTCGGCCTGATCGTTGAGCGCAGGATCGCACCCTTGCCGGCCATCGCCGGCGGCGCCGCGCTGGTGTTTGGCGGGGCCTCGCTGTTTTTCCACGACCCCCGCATCCTCAAGATGAAGCCGACGGTGATGAACGGGCTGTTCGCGGTCGGCCTGCTGGGCGGCATGGCGCTGGGTAAAAATCCGCTGCGACTGATGCTGGGCGAGGCGTTTGACATGCCGCCGAAAACCTGGCGGCAGCTGACTATCAACTTCGCGATGCTGTTCGCCGGTCTGGCGATCCTGAACGAGATCATCTGGCGTACCCAGCCGGAGGCCACCTGGGTGCTCTACCGGTTCCCCGGCATGATGATCCTGACGTTCGCGTTCTCGATCGCCCACGCGCCGCTGTTGATGAAACACGTCAAGCCGGATGATCCGCCTAAGGCGGATTAGACGCTATCCACGCGAGCTGAGTTCCAAACCACCGCTCACCCCGGCGAATGCCGGGGCCCAGATCGCGAAACTCCGTGGCGCTTTGGAAGACACCGGCACGCCTCCCGCCCACCTCAGAGTTAGGCCATCTGGGTCCCGGCATTCGCCGGGATGAGCGGTTTTGAGGTGAGGCGCAGTTGCCCTGATATCGCTCTAAACCCGGATATCGATCAATGATCCCGGGCGCAGGTACTTCTGAGGCGCCTCGGGCGTCGAGGCGGAAGGCGCTGCGACGACCTGGGTCGCGGTAGATGCTGCCTTCAACGTCGCAGCCGGTGCCTGGCCCTGACCCATGGCCGCCGCAAAGAACGCCCGGGCCGCGGCCATCTTCGCGGCGTCCTGCGCGGGGGTCCCCGGCGTGGTCGGAGGCAGACCGTTGGGGCGGATCGGGTTCAATGGGCGGCCGAAATTATGGTTAACGCGATTGACCCAAACTGACGTGGAGGCCTCAATGAGGGGTTAACGCGCGAACTTCGCCAGCTTTTCGGCCTTGGCCTGATCGAGCGGCCCTGTGTGTTTGGCCAGAACCATGCCGTCGCGCCCGATCACATAGGTCTCGGGCACGCCCGTCACACCCAGCTCGACGCCCGCGCGGCCGTCACGGTCGACCAGAGCCGCCGCGTAGGGATTGCCCAGGCGTGTCAGGAAGGCCTGGGTATTGGGTGGGGCGTCCTTGTAGGCGATGCCGACAACCCGGAGACCCTGCCCGCGCAGGCCCATCAGGATCGGGTGTTCAATCTCGCAGGGCGCGCACCACGAGGCGAAAACGTTGAGCACCATCGGACCCTGCGCGGCCATCTCGCGGATCCTGGCCGGATGGCCCTCGGTCAGAGTTGGCAGGACCAGATCCGGGACCATCTTGCCCACCAGAGCCTGCGGCTGCACCTGCGGGTCACGCTTGAGGGCGTAGAAATAGAACAGGCCGCCCAGCGCCAGCAGGGCCACCAGGGGCAGAATCGCCAGCCAACGGCTCATTTCGGCGGTTTCGCGCGCGCCGCCAGGTCCTCGTAACGCCGCCGCCAGTAGCGGGCGTGGTTGAGCGACAGCACGATCATCCCGATGAACACGGCAAGCGTGATTGCAAAGGCCGGAACGATGAAGGCGGCGTAATGGAAATCAAACATGGGTTCAGTTTCCCGCGGCGCGCATCGCGGCCGACTCGGCGCGTCTGCGCCAGACCTCGCCCCGGATCCCGACCAGCCAGAGAGACCCGAAGGCGGCCATATAGGCCAGGCTCATCAGCAGAAGCGGGATCAGGAACACAGGGGGCATGGCCGGTCCGCCTTCGGCGAAGATCGACGATCCCTGGTGCAGGGTGTTCCACCATTCCACGCTGTAGTGAATGATCGGCAGGTTGATCACGCCGACCAGGGCCAGGATGGCGCCTGCGCGAGCAGACTTGGCCTCGTCGTCCATCGAGGCCCGAAGCGCGATGTAGGCGATGTAGAGCAGGAACAGCACCAGCACCGAGGTCAAACGCCCGTCCCAGACCCACCAGGTTCCCCACATGGGGCGACCCCAGAGCGACCCCGTGATCAGCGCCAGGAAGGTGAAGGCCGCGCCCAGCGGCGCCGCAGCCTGGGCGGCGGCGTCAGCCAGGGCGTGCCGGAAAATCAGCGACAGGAAACTGGCGACGCCCAAGCAGGCATAGGCGAACATACTCAACTGGGCGGCGGGCACATGGATGAACATGATCCGCACGGTTTGGCCCTGCTGGTAATCCTCCGGCGCGATGAAGCCCAGGTAGAGACCCACGGCGCCCAGCGCGAGGGCGATCACGCCAAACATCGGCGCCGCCCAACGCGAGAACGCCATGAATCGTTCGGGATTGGAAAGGAACGCGGGGGCCCAGGTCATGGTCATGTGGATAGTGTCCGAGCGCCCGCCCGGCAAGTGAGACCCGCCGCGGCGCGCAGCGTTTCCACTCAGGACAGCGCGTTCCGGCAGGCCGCCGCCATCGCGACCGGGCCCAGCGCTACCGCCATCGCCGCGTAGGCCCCGAGCAGGGCGACTGCCCCGCGCCAGGGCAGGTCATTGCCGAACGAATCCAGCACGCCGCCGCCAAAGATCACCGGCGGCACGAACAGCGGCAGGACGATGACGGCTGTGAGCAGTCCACCGCGCCGGGTCCCAAGGCTGAGCGCAGCGCCGATTCCGCCCGTGAACGCAAACGCGAGGCCACCTAGCAAGGCGCAGGCAAAGATCAGAGGGGCCAGTTCAAGCGGAGCCCCCAGAGCAATCGCCGCCACGGGCGCCGCGACCGCCAGCGGCGCGCCTGTGGCCACCCACTGGCCCAGGCACTTGATGAAGCAGGTCAGTTCCAGGGGTGTCGGTGACAGGGTCAGCAGATCCAGCGCGCCATCCTCGAAATCGCGCTCGAACAGCCGATCCAGCGACAGCAACGACGCCAGCGCCAATGCGACCCAGGCAGCGCCGGTCGCAATGGCCGCCAGTCTCTGGGGTTCCGGCCCGATGGCCAGCGGTAGAAGGGTCGCGACGCCGGCATAGAAACCGACCGCGACCAGCGGCCCGCCGCCGCGGCCCCAGGCCAGCGCGGTCTCCCGCCGCAGAAGGGCGAATAACGGGCTCATGCGCAGAGCTCAAGACTGCGCGTGGCGACCGGCAGCGGGTCGTGAACGGCCGCCAGGATCATGCCGCCGCCGTCCAGATGCTGCTGCATCAGCTCGCTGATCCGTGTCCGCCAGCGGGCATCGAGGGGACTTAGCGGTTCATCCAGCAGCCACAGCGCGCGCGGCGCGGCCAGCATCCGGGCCAGCGCCAACCGCCGCCGTTGCCCCGCCGACAACCGGCGGACTTCCAGATCAAGCAGGGCGGTGAGTTCCAGAGCCTCAGCTGCTGCATCAATGCTGTGCCCACCGCACCATTGGCTCCAGAACGCCAACTCCTCGCGCGCGGTCCGGGCCGACTTCAGGCCATCGGTATGGCCCACCAGATGCAGGTCTTCCGCCCTTGCATCGGCTGGATCCAGGCTTCCAAACCCGATCTCACCGGCCTCCAGTCCCACCAGCCCAGCAACCGCACGCAGCAGGCTGGTCTTGCCCGAACCGTTCGCGCCGGTCAGGGCGCAGGCCTCGCCGGGGCCGAGCTCAAGGCAGACACCTTCGAACAACAACCGGCCGCCGCGACGGATCGCGATGCTCCTGAGTGAGAGTTGCGTAATCACCCGGTCATCAAGCCTTTTGGAAAGCTTCGCGCTCCCGTGCATGGACGAGGCGAAAAGGCGGGTCTATGAACACCTTGGCCGCCGCAGCCCGTAGGGACCAACGCCGCGCGGAGACGAACGCTGTGTGTCCGTCTCTTCAAGAGCGCGCGAACCCTCGGGTGGTTTTGGGTGGCCGGGAACAGAAAGGATCTCCAACAATGGCGTCCGTGGACACTCACAATACCCGTCGTCTCCTGACCGTCGGCAAAAAGACCTACGCTTACTACAGCCTTCCCGCCGCCGAGGAAGCCGGTCTTTCCGGCATTTCGAGCCTGCCGATCTCGATGAAGGTGCTGCTGGAAAACCTGTTGCGCAATGAAGACGGCGTGTCCGTCGGTGCCGAAGACCTGAAAGCCATCGCCGCCTGGGTCCAGAACCGTGGCTCTGTCGAGCACGAGATCAGCTTCCGCCCGGCCCGCGTGCTGATGCAGGATTTCACCGGTGTGCCCGCCGTTGTCGACCTGGCCGCCATGCGCGACGCCATGACCGCCCTGGGCGGCAACCCGGACAAGATCAACCCCTTGAGCCCCGTCGACCTGGTGATCGATCACTCGGTGATGGTGGACTTCTTCGGCAACGCCAAGGCCTTCGGCGACAATGTCGAGCGCGAGTACGAGCGCAATATCGAGCGCTATAACTTCCTGCGTTGGGGCTCGTCGGCCTTCAACAACTTCCGCGTCGTGCCGCCCGGCACCGGAATCTGTCACCAGGTCAATCTTGAATACCTGGCCCAGACCGTCTGGACCAATTCGGATGAAGGCCAGGAAGTGGCCTATCCCGACACCGTCGTCGGCACTGACAGCCACACCACCATGATCAATGGCCTGGCCGTGCTGGGCTGGGGCGTGGGCGGCATCGAGGCCGAGGCGGCCATGCTGGGTCAGCCAATCCCGATGCTGATCCCCGAGGTTATCGGCTTCAAGCTGAGCGGCGCATTGCCGGAAGGCGCCACCGCCACAGACCTGGTGCTGACCGTCACCCAGATGCTCCGTAAGAAGGGCGTGGTCGGCAAGTTCGTCGAATTCTACGGCCCGGGCCTCGCCAACATGACCCTGGAAGACCAGGCCACCATCGCCAACATGGCCCCTGAGTATGGCGCCACCTGCGGCTTCTTCCCTGTTACCCAGGCGACCATCGACTATCTGGCCGCCACCAATCGCGCGCCGGAGCGTGTGGCGTTGGTCGAGGCCTATGCCAAGGCCCAGGGTATGTGGCGCGAACCGACCGATCCCGATCCGGTGTTCACCGACACCCTGGACCTGGACATGGCCAGCGTCGTCCCCTCGATGGCCGGCCCCAAGCGGCCCGAGGGCCGCGTCGCACTGGACAAGGTCGGCGCCGGTTTCGCCGCCGCCTTGGAGAGCGAGTACAAGAAGCCGGGCGAGCTTAAAAAGCGCGTCAAGGTGGACGGCCGCGACTATGACCTGGGCCACGGCGATGTCGTGATCGCCGCCATCACGAGCTGCACCAACACATCGAAC
>JANNFM010000397.1:0-3175 GCA_031379795.1 Alphaproteobacteria bacterium | reverse complement strand
GTGTGGTCGGGCGTGGCCGTGAGCTGACCTGGCGCACCTATGCCAACTATGCGTGGTGGCTGAAGAAGGCCGAGATCCGTGTGTTCACGCGCGGACAGCAGACCAGTGAAACGCCGTTTGCCGTGGTCCCGGTCGCCATCGGTGGCGAGGCCAAGTGGACGGCACCGCCGGAGGCGTCCGCCGAACTGGGTTACATCTTGCGCGTCTATGACGACGCCGGTCATTTCGACGAAACCGCGGTCAAGACGGTCGACCTGCTGGACGTTGTGGACCCGGTCCGAGAGGCCGACCGTATCCGGCGCGACGCGCTGTCGGGCTATGGCCAATCCAGTCGCAAACTGGCCAATATTCCGGCCTCTGGCGGCTCCGTCACCATCAGCGGCGAGCACATCGCGGCGGGCGAGACGGTCAGTGCGTTGGGCATGGATGTGCCGGTCGATCACAACGGCAAGTTCGTGGTTCGCCAGATCCTGCCCGCTGGCCCGCAGAAGGTCGCCGTCGCCGTCAAACAGGCGGACGGCAAGGTGGCTACGTTTGAACGCAACCTGACCATCGCCGACAAGGACTGGTTCTACATCGCCGTCGCCGACCTGACGGCGTCGGATGGCAAGACGACCGGCCCGGCGCAGATCGTCACCGGCGACACCGATCACTACGACAAGTCGACCTCGTTTGACGGGCGACTGGCGTTTTATCTGAAGGGCAAGATCCTCGGGAAATATCTGCTGACGGCCAGTGCTGACACGCGCGAACAGCCGCTGAAGAACCTGTTCTCCAACTTCGATTCCAAGGACCCGTCCTATCTGCTGCGGCGCATTGATCCGGATCGCTACTATCCGGTGTACGGTGACGACAGCACGGCGGTGGATGACGCGCCGACCCAGGGCAAATTCTATGTCCGCATCGAGCGCCAGAACGCCTCGGTCATGTGGGGCAGCTTCCAGACCTCCTGGACCGGGACCGAACTGACCCAGTACAGCCGGGGCCTCTATGGTGCCGATCTGGTCTGGAATTCGAAGGGCGCGACGGACCAGGGCGAACGCCGCACTACGGTGGAAGCGTTTGCTGCCGAACCCGGCACGCTTCAGTCCCGCGAGGAATTCCGCGGCACCGGCGGGTCGCAATTCTATCTGCGCCGCCAGGATGTGACGCAGGGCTCAGAGCGCCTGTGGGCCGAAGTCCGGGACCGCGACTCCGGTATCGTGCTGCAACGCACCCTGCTGGCGCCGTCGCAGGACTACGACATCAACTACCTGCAGGGTCGCCTGACCCTTCGCTCGCCCCTGCCCATCGTGGCGGACGGCAGTGGACTGGTGCAGACCTCCAGTCTCGACGGCAATCCGGTCTATCTGGTGGCGACCTATGAATATGTGCCCGGCCTCAGCCGGGTGCAGGGCAGCACGCTGGGCGTCCGCGCCAGTCATTGGGTGACAAACGGCTTCCGGATCGGCGGCACGGTCTATCACCAGGGTGACGGCGGAACGGCCCAGGACCTCCGGGGTCTGGACATGACGCTCCGCTACAAGCCCGGCACCTGGATCAAGGGTGAGTTCGCCCAGTCCGAGGGTCGCGGCAACGGCGACCTGAGCTCGCTGACCGGCGGCTTTGATTTCACGCAGAACCAGACGACCGACGCCGAAGCCGACGCCTTCCGCTTTGATGTCGCCGTGGATCTTTCTGAGCTGAACGAGACGATCAAGGGCCGTCTCACGGGTTACGTCCAGGACCGCGAGCGGGGCTTCTCCGCACCGGGTCTGGTGACGCCGGGTGGCGAAGCGCTGCGTCAGGCCGGGTTTGCGGCTGTGATTCCGGTGGCCGACCGCGCGGAAGTCGCCGTCAAGGTGGACGACCGCAATTCCACCAGCCAGAGCGCCGACTCCCAGGAAATCGCGGTCCGTTACAAGCTGAACGCCGAATGGGGTGTGTCGGCCGGCGTGCGTCGCGATGACCGCAGCACCGCCACGGGACCGGGCACGATCTTCAACGCCAGTCCGCTGCTTGCCCGCGAGGGTGAACGCACGGACGGCATCTTGCGCTTTGACTACCGGCCGCTGGCGGCGGGTCAGGCCAAGGCGATGGGCGGCGACCCTGTCAGTCCGACGGCCGCACCCGGTTATGCCCAGACTTCGGGCAGTTCAACGATCACCGCCGACGCGGCCGGTCCGGCCGGCAGCCTGCTGCCCTCGGCCATCGCCGGTACGCCCGGCGTGATCCAGACTATCGGCGACCCGACGCTGCAGGCCGGCGTCGCCGCCGCCCGGGTAGCGGGTCTCGAATACAAGCCCTGGAACCTCTACGGCTTTGGCCAGCACACGCTCAGCCACAGCGGCAACCGGTTGGCCAACGACCGGGCCGGTGTTGGCGGCAGTTGGCAGGTCACCGACCGCTTGCGTCTGGGTGCCGAAGGCTCGGGCGGCGATGGCGGGCTGGGCGGCAAGATCGCTGGCGACTACAGCCTGGACGACCGCAGTAACCTCTACCTCACCTATGCCCGCGAGACCGAGGTCCCGGACCAGACCTATGCCGGTCGGCAGGGTGTGCTGACGCTGGGCGGGCGCATGCGCCTGAACGACCAGCTGGGCGTGTTCGCCGAATCCCGCGCGGCCTCCGGCGAGGGTCCCCGCAGCCTGACCAACGGCTTCGGCGTCGACTTTGCGCCGACCAAGCACTGGACGACGGGCCTGCGGTTTGACACCGGCAAGCTGAGCGACCGCGTCTCTGGCGACCTCAAGCGCGACGCTGTCAGCGTCAACGTCGGCTATCGCGACGACAAGCTGAAGGTGCTGTCGGCCATCGAGTACCGCAACGATCGCAGCACCAGCCTGGGGTCTGTCACCGGGGTCTGCACAACAGACTCGACGCCCTCGGCCAACCCTTGCGTATCGACCGGCGGCGCCACCCAGCGCGAAACGGTGTTGCTGAAGAACTCGGTGACCTATCAGGTCGATCCGTCGCTGCGGCTGCTGGGGGTGGCCAATCTGTCACGCAGCACCTCCAGCCAGGGGGCGTTCTATGACGGCGACTATACCGAGGCCGTCCTGGGAGCCGCCTATCGACCCATCGACAATGACCGCTGGAATGCATTGCTGAAGTACACCTACTTCGCCAACCTGCCGTCGAGCGGCCAGATCGGCCCGTTCACCAACGCCATCCTCGACTATTCCCAGCGTAGTCA
>JANNFM010000382.1:0-7920 GCA_031379795.1 Alphaproteobacteria bacterium | reverse complement strand
CATCGGGGATGAAGAGCCGGGTGCTGGCCAGGATCTCGCCGCTGGCGCGCCGGCGCAATCCATCGGCGACGACCCAGGGTTCGGCCGTCGTGGTCTCCAGCCAGGCGGCTTCCAGAGCGTCGAGGGGCCGACGCACCGTGGACGTGAGCGCCAGCCGCGCGTCGCGGGCGTACTGCATCAGCTCCTCCGGCCCGCCCAGCGGCTGGACGAAGGCGGCAGGGCGCTGGGCGGCGATCACCTTGGTTCCCGCGCCCTGGCGGCGCTCGACCAGTCCCTCGTCGATGAGGATACGCAAGGCGTCGCGGGCGGTGTGGCGCGAGACCCCTTCAGTGCGGCAGATTTCCAGTTCCGTCGGCAACTGGGCACCCACCGGATAGCGCCCCGACAGGATCGCAATGCGGAGCCCGTCGGCCAGGACGTGGTAACGTGGGGTGCGCGCCATGTTACGGCTATAGCGCATCGCTGACCTCTTGACCTACCCCCCGCGCCCCTTGATATGGAAATATGTCCGGACAAATCCAGACCATCGCAGAACGCCTGTCCGCCCTCCTGGCCCGGCCAGTTAGCGCGGCGGATGTGGACTGGTTTCGGGACGGTCGTCTGTTCAGGCGGACGTTGTGCGATGCGGCGCGGGCCTGAGCCACCTCAGAACTTGCAGTCGCCGTCGGATTGGGATTTGTTCGGACAAATTATCGAGAGGACGCGGCGTGCTGCATAGAACCGTTCGAGGGACGATACGTTACACGTCCAAAAAGCCGGAGATGCTGGACCGCCTGCGCGGCATCGAGCATTTCACCTTCACCCATCATACCGACGGCAAGACCACGCTTCGCGCCCATTGCTGTATCGAGGAACCTGACCCCACCGTGATGCGCGACATCGTCTATTCGCTGGACGAGCACGGCAAGCCGATGGACTGCCACGTCCGGCTGACGGTGGGCGACAAGTTCATGGGCTCCGGCTGGTTCCGGTTCGGGCCGGATTTCGTGGAGTGCGAATCCTATGGGCCGTCCATCGGCCGCCTGTCGCAACGCGTGGAACTCAACGGACCCATCGACGGCATGGGAACCCATCCTGTGGTCGCCGATGGATATCTGCTGGCCAAGCTGGGGCTTGAAGCAACGCCGGGACAGCTACGCACCATTCGCGTGAAGGTGCCGTCCCCGGACCATCGCGGTGCCACGCCGCCGATGATCGCCGAGGTCAATATCGGCGTGGTGTTCGTGAAGCGCGAGACCATCGCGGTCGCCGCCGGAGTCTTCGCCGCGCGACACTTCCAGTTTGTCGACGACGGAACCAGCGGTATGGCAGGTGCGCATCCGCCCTACGACGTCTGGATCACCGACGACGACGATGGTGTCATGCTACAGGGTGGTGTCGGCGGTTACATGCAGACCTGGTACGAACTGACCGAGCTCGAACGGTCCTGATCGCGGCGAAGTCACTGTTTCTCCGACGCCACCCCGCCAACCGGTTTCACTTTTCCGCATACCTCCATGCGTTTATTGTTTCTGTTGAAAAAACAATAACATAGTCCACTTCTCGGCTGAGCGTGGATTGCCTCTCTGCGTCAAGATTGTGAAGCTTTATTTCGGAACCCGTGAATTTTCACGAATGGATTCCGGGTCGGGCTCCCGACACCGTGACGAACCGCTGGGCGAACACTACGCGACCTCCTGGATTCGAAAGCACCCCTGCACATCAGTGTGGTTTCGGAACTCGGGATTGGACACAACAATTGGGGAAACACTGTTGAAAAAGAACTGGTATCTGTCGGTTGGCGCGGGCGCGCTGTCGATCTTCGGCGCGGGCCTGGCGTCGGCCTCTGCGCAGACCACTGGGCAATCGGCTGATCAGGCCACGACCGTTGAGGACGTGGTGGTCACAGCAACCCGTCGCGAGGAGAAGCTTCAGGACGTGCCGATCGCCGTCCAGGCTCTGAGCGGCGACAAACTTCAGGAACTCGGGATCACCGACTTCCAGAAGCTGTTGCTGTTCCTGCCCGACGTGCATGCGGCAGGTCGTGGTCCGGGACAGAACACCGTCTACATCCGCGGCCTCTCCACGGACACGGCGTCGATCCTGATCGGCGGCTCGGCCGGCACCAACCCCAATGTCGCGGTCTATCTGGATGACGTTGCGGTCTCCATGCCCGTGCGCAATCTCGACGTCTATGCCGCCGACCTGGAACGCATCGAGGTCCTGAAGGGTCCACAAGGGTCGCTGTTCGGCGCCAGCGCCATGGGCGGCGCCATCCGCTACATCACCGCCAAGCCAAACCTCGGCGAGTTCAGTTCGGGCTTCAGCGCCAGCTACGCCACCACTAAAAGCGGTGACGATAGCGCCAGCGGATCAGGTTACATCAACATCCCGATCATCAAGGACAAGCTCGCTGTCCGCCTGGTTGTCTACAATGACAGCAAGGGCGGCTATATCGACAATATTCCGGCAACCTACCAGATGCCGCTGACCTCGCCCGGGTTCCGCGGCCGGCCCGGTTTCGCCAACATCGCGCGTCCGATCGTCAACAATGGGACAGTGGCGGAGAAAAACTTCAACTCCGCCGACTACCGCGGCCTGCGCCTCGCCGTGGCCTACCAAATCAATGACGACTGGAGCGTCGGCGTCCAGCACCTGACCCAGACCCTGAAGACCGAAGGTGTGTTCGACTATGATCCGACGCTACCTGACCTTCAGGTGAGGCGGTTCAATCCGGATGATCTACGCGACCAGGGCGATGTATCAGCGTGGACGCTGAAAGGTCGGCTCGGCCAGCTCGATCTGCTCTACACGGGCGGATACATCAATCGCCGGGCGGTGCAGCGCACGGACTACACCAACTATTCCTCCTCGGGTCCCTTCGCCGTCTACTATAACTGCGACTATGCAGCCTATGTGCATGCCTATGGCGGCAGTGCGGTCCTGCCGGCCACGGCGGCCTGCCACAATCCGAAGAACCACGTCTTCAACCAGACCCGAAACACCCGTTTCACTGAAGAATTCCGCATCTCGACGCCGGCGGAAAATCGTCTGCGGGCGATCGGTGGCCTCTACTATGACAAGGATCACGTCTACAGCCAGGACCACTTCGCCTACGAAGGCTCGCTCCAGTCGGGGTTCCCATCACAGAACAGGCCGCTGTCCAACGTCACGGCGATTGATCGCAACATCACCGATCCGACGGTTCAGTTCATCAACGACATCACCCGTTCCAACCGACAGATGGCCGCGTTTGGCGAGGTCGCCTTCGATATCATTCCCGAGAAACTTACCCTGACGGTCGGCGGCCGCTACTACGATCAGCGGGTGACCATCGCCGGCGGGGCCAGCTTTGGCAGCCGTTTCAACCAGAATGGCGACACCGGTCGGCCGGTCGAAGGCGCGCGGTTCACGCCGCGTAGCGAGAAGGGCTTCATTCCGAAGATCAATCTGACCTATCGTCCGATGGACGACATCATGGTCTACGCGACCTATTCGGAGGGTTTCCGGCCCGGCGGCTTCAATCGCGGCGGCGGCACGCCCGGCGCGGCCGGTTCGACGTTCGTGGTGCCGATCTCGTACGGCACAGACACCGTCAAGAACTACGAAATCGGCTGGAAGACGCAGTTCTTCAACAACAGCCTGCAGGTGAACGGCGCGGCCTACTTCATCAAGTGGGACAACATCCAGTCCCAGGTCTATCGCCCCAGGGACTCGTTCCTGACCTTCGTGCAGAACGCTGCCGATGCCGAAATCCGAGGCCTGGAAGGCAACGTGATCTGGCGTGGGATCAGCGGCCTGACGGTCACCGCGGCATTCACCTATCTGGACAGCGAACTGACCCGGGTGACCACGGGGGTTTCAAATCTCCGTCCGGTTGGCAGCCGCCTGGCATTGACGCCTGATCTCCAAGGAAGTGTCGGCGCGCGCTATGAATGGACCGTCGCCGGCGACGCCACCGCGTTCGTTCGGGGTAACGTTCAGGCTGCTGGGCGAATGCTTTCCACAATCGACCGCGGCGCCGACGCCCTTGGTCGTCCTTTGAACGGCGACTATCAGTTGGACGCCTACCAGACCGTCGACGCCTCGATTGGCGTGAGAAAAGACAACTGGAGCGCCGAATTGTTCGGCGACAACCTGTCTGACACGCGCGCGCAGCTTTATGCGAACGCTTCGGACCGGGTGTTGCGGATCACCACCAATCGCCCGCGCACCTTCGGTGTACGGGTTTCGGCGAAGTACTAGTAGGCTGGTCAAAACGCCATGCAGGAACGGTTGTCCCGTTTCTGCATGGCGCTCTACTGACGACCGGAGCCACTTTTGAGCCTGCAAGATCAAGCCGAAGCGCCGCGTCTCGAGATTGATGACGCTCGGACCCGGCTCCAGGCGGGCGACCTGGACGGTGCGCTGGCCATCGCCGAGACGATTATCAACGACAATCCCGCTGACGCCGACGCGCTCTATGTGGCGGCCGTGTGCCTGCGTCATCTGGCGCGGATAGACGACGCGCTCTCCGTTCTCGAGCGGCTGTTGATTGCCAAACCGGGCTACGGTCGGGCCTTTCAGGAACAGGGCTATTGCCATCGATTGGCTGGCCGCCGGGATGCTGCCATTCAGGCGCTTGAGCGCGCTACGGGCGCCAATCCGGGGCTGGCGGCCAGCTGGCGTGCGCTGGGGGACCTCCAGACCGAAGCTGGACGTCTCGAGTTGGCAGCTGCTGCGAACGGGCAAGTGAAGTGGCTCTCGGGCTTGCCGCCGGAACTGGTGAGCGTGATCAGCTTTCTTCACGAGGGGCGGCTTTACAAGGCCGAGCGACTTTGCCGCGCCTATCTGCAGAAGAACGGCCATCACTTCGAAGCCATGCGCCTGCTGGCGGAACTGGGCGTCCGCGCCTACGCCATGGAAGAGGCGGAGTTCCTGCTGGAGAGCTGCGCCGTCCTGCGGCCCGACTATCTGCCCGCTCGATTCGACTACATCCGCCTGCTCAACAAGCGACAGAAGTTCGAGGCGGCCCTGAGGGAGGCCGAGGCGACGCGCGCGATGGCGGGCGACAGCCTTCAGTTCAAGCTGCAGTTCGCCAATCAGCATCTGGCGGTCGGCAACTTCGACACGGCGCTCAAGCTGTACGATGAACTGCAGCACCAGGTTCCGGACGATCCAGTCGTCAGCCTGACCCAGGGCCACGCATTGAAGACGGTCGGTCGGCAGGAGGACGCCGTCGCGGCCTATCGTCGGGCCTATGGGTCGCGACCCGACTTTGGCGACGCCTTCTGGAGCCTGGCCAACCTCAAGACCTATCGATTTTCGGATCGTGAGATTGATCAGATGCGGGCGGCTGAAGCTGCGCCCCAGACTGGTGCCTTTGACCGGTACTCGCTGTGCTTCGCCCTCGGAAAGGCCCTCGAGGATCGGGGCGAATACGCGACGTCGTTTCAGTTCTATGAGCGCGGCAATGCGCTGAAGCGCGAGGAGCTCAACTACAGCGCTGATCGCATGCACGCCGATCTGGCCGCGCAGGCCCGACACGGCACACGGGAGCTGTTCGCCTCGCGGCCGGGCGTCGGCGCAGCGGCACCAGACCCAATCTTTATCGTCGGACTTCCGCGGGCCGGATCGACGCTGCTGGAACAGATCCTGGCGTCCCATTCCCAGGTCGAGGGCACCATGGAACTGCCCAACATCCTTGCGCTGGCGCACCGGCTGGATGGGCGACGCCGCGTGGATGAGGAGTCGTCCTATCCTGCGAACCTGTCCGAACTTTCAGCGGATGAACTGCGTGAGTTCGGGGAAACCTACATTCGCGAAACGGCCATCTACCGCAAAGGTGCGCCTTTCTTCGTCGACAAGATGCCGAACAATTTCCGGCACATCGGGCTGATCCACATGATCCTGCCCAATGCGAAGATCATCGATGCCCGCCGAGATCCGATGGCCTGCTGCTTTTCCGGCTACAAGCAACTGTTCGGCGAGGGGCAGGATTTCACCTACGGTCTCGACGACGTGGGCCGATACTACCGCGACTATGTCGAGCTGATGCATCACTGGGACGAGGCGCTGCCGGGCCGCGTGCTTCGCGTTCAGTACGAGGATGTGGTCGAGGACCTTGAGACGCAGGTTCGCCGGTTGCTGGATCATTGCGGTCTGCCGTTCGAGCAGGCCTGCGTCAATTTCCACGAGACGGAACGGGCGGTGCGTACCGCCAGTTCGGAACAGGTTCGCCAGCCGATTTTTCAGGGCGGACTGGACCAGTGGCAAAATTTTGACGCCTGTCTGGACCCGCTCAAGGCGGCGCTGGGGCCAGAGCTTGTTGAACAGCCGGCGCGATCTGAACGGGGGATATCCGAGTGACCACAGCAAGCTCCGTCGCGCCGGACCACGCGCCAAGCACAATCGAGCGCTGGTACGTTCTGGCCATCATGTGCCTGGCCTATGCGATCAACATCGCCGACCGCTATGTGGTGACGACGGTCATGGAGCCGATGCGGCTGGAGCTCAATCTGACCGACAGCGGGATCGCCTTTCTGACGGGCATTCCTCTTGCGGTGTTCTACGTCACCCTGGGCATCCCGATTTCCTGGCTGGCCGATCGCACCAATCGCCGAAACATCCTGGCGGCGGCCCTCGTGGTCTGGTCTGGCATGACGGCGCTTTGCGGACTGTCGCAGACCTACCTTCAGTTCCTGCTGGCGCGGATCGGGGTGGGGGTCGGCGAAGCCGGGGGGACGCCGCCGGCCAATTCGATCATCGCTGATAATTTCACCGCAGCCCGTCGCCCGATGGCCATGACCGTCTTCGCCCTGGGGGCACCGCTCGGGGCGTGGCTGGGTGCTGATATGGCGGGCTATGTGGCCAATCTCTATGGCTGGCGCGCAGCGTTCCTGGTGCTGGGTGTGCCCGGGTTGTTGCTTGGGCTGATCGTCTATCTGACAGTTCGCGAGCCGAAGCGCGGACGCCTCGACACCGCCGATCACACCGACCAGGTGACCTTCCGCCAGTCGATGGCGTTCATGTTCAAGCAGAAGGCCTGCCTTCACGTGATGATGGCTGGCGGCGTCGCTGCGCTCTGGGGCTGGGGTCTGATCTGGTTCACACCGACGTTCCTGCAGCGGGCCTACAAGCTCAACGTCGCCGAGGCCGGTGGTCTGGTCGGACCCATTCACCTCATCGCCGGATCGGTCGCGACGGTGGTGACGGTATGGTTGCTGTCGCGCCGGTTTTTTGATGATCCGCGGCGGGTCAACTGGCTGCTCGCCGGTGGGATCGCCCTGGCCACGATCCCGTCTTTCATCGCGTTCTACACGCACGAGCTTTGGGTGGCGAAGCTGATGTTCTGGCTGTTCATTCCGGCGATCTACTTCTACATCGGCCCGACGATGGCGCTGGTCCAGAACCTGGCGCCGGCCAAGATGCGGGCCACCTTCATCGCCGTGTCGCTGCTGGTCGCCAATGTCCTGAACCTGATTGTGGCCCCGCAGGCCGTCGGCTTCATGAGTGACTATTTCGCGGGGCCGTCCGGCGCCGATGCGGAGTCCCTGCGTCTGGCCCTGTTGATCCTGGCACCGACGGGCTTCTGGGCGGCCTATCATTACTGGGCGGCCAACAAGACGATCATCGCCGAGCAGAAGCTGGCGATCGGCTACGTCTGAGGCCCCATCCGATGAAACTGACTGACATCAAGACCTTCGTCGTCGGCAACCCGCCGCCCCACTTTGGCGGGCGCTATTTCGTCTTCGTGAAGCTGACGACGGATGATGGCGTGTCGGGTGTGGGCGAGGCCTACTGCGTTCCCTTCGAGCCCCTCCTGGTGGCCCGGATGATCGAGGATGTGTTTGCCCGCTATGCGGCGGGCCAGGACCCCCACGACATCGAAACCCTGTGGCGCCGGGTCTATTCCAGCGGCTTCACCCAGCACCCGGATCTGACTCTAATGGGCGTGCTCAG
>JANNFM010000495.1:0-5470 GCA_031379795.1 Alphaproteobacteria bacterium | reverse complement strand
ATGGGTCTGCGCACGACTCGGCGGATGGACCGGATACTACGGAAAACCCGGCCCCATCGTCATGCTCAACGGATGGCTCGAAATCCAGGCCGCCAAACGAACCCTCATCATCCTGGGACCAAATCACAATGTGTGAATCCGATAGCCGCTTTGCGGGGGAGGTAAGGGTCAGACTCAGCCCGCCCCGGTGAGCCCCGCCGCCTCGACGCGAAAGCCCTGAGACCGGCCGTTCAGCCCGTCGAACAGCATCTCGTCCGTGCCGGTCAGGAAGGCTTGCAGGCCCAGGGCCTCGATCTCGTCGAACAGGGCGGCGCGGCGGCGCGCGTCGAGGTGGGCCGCGACCTCGTCCAGCAGCAGGATCGGCGCCGGGGCGTCGGGTGACCTGGCCAGGCGGGCGGCCTGGGCCAGCACCAGGTTGAGGATCAGGGCCTTCTGTTCGCCGGTGGAACATTCGGCGGCGGCGCGGTCTTTTTCCACGTGGATGACGCTCAAGTCGCCGCGGTGCGGGCCGCTGAGCGCGCGCCCGGCGCCCGCGTCGCGGTCGCGGGCGGCGACGAGGGTGTGGGCCAGTTTCGCCTCGATGTCGGCGAGGGCGGCCCCCCCGGCGGCCATCAACTCCCACTCGCCGGTCAGCGACAGGCGGGCCTGGGGAAAGGGTCGCTCGCCCCGGGTGTCGATTTCGGCTGTGAGGGCGGACAGCGTGCGGGCCCGGGCGTGGGCCATCAGGGCGCCGGCCTCGGCCAGCCGCGCCTCCAGCGCGTCCAGCCAGGCCGCGTCGTTGGGGCCGTCGGTCAACAGGCGCATGCGCTCGCGGAGCGCCTTCTCATAAGCCTGGACGTGGGCAGCGTGGATCGGCTCGGCGGCGAACACCAGTCGGTCGAAAAACCGGCGTCGGTCGGCGGCGCCTTCCAGAAACAACCGGTCCTGGGCCGGGGTCAGCCAGACCTGACGGGTGTGTTCGGACAGGCGGCCGGGGGCCACAGCCTCACCCTCTACCCGCACGGCCCGGCGCGCGGCGCCCGCCGTCTCGACCCCGGTGCCCAGCCGGGTTTCCTCAGCGTCGGCGCGCACGGTGACAGCCACGGCCCATGCGCGGCCGGTGATCTCGCCCGGCATCCGCCGCCCAACCTCGGCCAGTCCGGAGCCCCGCAGACCTCGGCCGGGAATGAGAAAGCTCACCGCCTCCAGCAGGTTGGTCTTGCCCGCGCCGTTAGGCCCCGCCAACCACACAGGTCGGCCATCCAGCGCCAGCTCGGCTGTCGCATAGGACCGGAAATCGGTCAGGGTCAGGCGGGTCAGGGCGCAGGCGGTCACGGCGAGGGTCTTAGCCTGCTTCCGGGCGCGGGGCGAACCAGGTCAGCGTCACGGCAACAGAAACAAGGCGCCCGCGATCAGACCCGCCACAGCGCCGCCGCTCAGCAAGGTCCGCAGGCCGGGGTACCATTCGGGCAGGCCTTTCGCGCGGATGTCCCAGAGCCAGTGCAGGGTCAGACCCAGGATCAACCCGCCGATCTGCCAGGACCGGAGGGTCGCCGGAAGGGCCAGCAGGCCCAGGGCGAAGAGGGTCGGTAACATCGCCAGCGACACGGTCAAAGGTGAAGGCTCCGGACGCGCGACGGCAAGTCCCCAGCGCGCGCCCCCGAGGAACGACAGGATCAACGCGGCGTAGGCGATCAGCAGCCGCAGCGCCAGGTCCCGGTCATCGGGGACCAGGAAGGCCACAAGCGGCGGAACCAGGAACCCGCCCAGCCCCATGACGCCATAGATCAGGACGACTTTCGGCGTGCGTTGCAGATCCATCTTGAAGGTCATGGGATTTCTCGCACCGGACCGGTCAGGCGGCGGGTGATGGCCTGAAGGCCGGGACGAACGAGCAGAAACGCGCGATAGGCGCGCTCCAGAACCCACAGCAAAGCCGGTATGCGGGCCAGCTGCCCGAAAGGTCTCAGCACCGGGATCGCCCGCCACATCGCCGCGAAAGCGGCCGCACCGGACACCAGCGGACCGTCGCCCTCACGGGCGTGAAAGCGTGCCAGCAGCGTCGCCCGATCAATCGGGCAGGACCCGCCGTTCGCTACGTTGACGAAGTCGATGCCGCCACGCCGGTCCAGTCGCCTCAGCCAGGCGATCTCGCGGCGGCACAGCGGGCAATCGCCGTCGAACCAGACCGTGACTCTTGGTAGGGGCGGTTCGAGCGTCATCTGTAAGTTGGGCCTCTTCAATGATCCCCTAAAGACCTCACGATCTCACGGCAATTGGTTCGGGAAGCGGGTGACCTCGGGCGCGCCGCGTCCTATCGTAGCGACATGAGCGAGACCCTTGAGACCGTGACCCCTGCATCGACCGACGGATCGGCCATCCGCCTCTACCTGGTGGACGGCTCAGGCTTCATATTCCGGGCCTTTCACGCCCTGCCCCCGCTGACCCGCAAGTCAGACGGTGTGCCCATCGGCGCCGTCTCCGGTTTCTGCAACATGATCTGGAAGCTGCTGGTGGACATGAAGACGTCCGCCGAGGCGCCGACCCATCTGGCCGTGATCTTTGACCACTCGTCCAAGACCTTCCGTAACGATCTGTACGACCTCTACAAGGCCCATCGGCCGCCACTGCCGGAAGACCTGATCCCGCAGTTTCCACTGGTGCGAGAGGCGACGCTGGCGTTCGGCGTGCCGGCCATCGAGCTGGAGGGCTACGAGGCCGACGACCTGATCGCGGCCTATACCTGCAAGGTCCGGGACATGGGCGGCGAGGTGGTGATCGTGTCCTCCGACAAGGACCTGATGCAGCTGGTCGGCCCGAAGGTCGCCATGTTCGACGCCATGAAGAACGTCCGGATCGGGGCCGAGCAGGTGGCCGAGAAGTTCGGCGTGACGCCGGACAAGGTGGTGGACGTGCAGGCGCTGTGCGGCGATTCCGCCGACAATGTGCCGGGCGCGCCAGGCATCGGCGTCAAGACCGCCTCGGCGCTGATCAATGAGTATGGCGACCTCGACACCCTGTTGGCACGGGCGGGCGAAATCAAACAGGACAAGCGCCGCCAGACGTTGATCGACTTTGCCGACCAGATCCGGCTGTCGCGAAAGTTGGTGCAGCTGGACTGCGACACGCCCCTGCCTGCCGCGCTGGACACCCTGGTGGTCGATGACCCGGACCCGGCGGCGCTGGCGGCGTTTCTGGAGAAGATGGAGTTTCGCACGCTGGCCCGGCGCATCGGCGACGGCAAGGCGGGCAACGCGGGGATCACCGTCCCGGCGACACCGGCGCCGGAGACCAAGGCAGCCGTCGCACCGACCCACGGGGCCGTGGACGTCAGCGCCTATGAGTGTGTACAGGATCTGGAGACCCTCGACCGCTGGTTTGCGCAGTCTTACGCCGCCGGCTTCATCGCCTGTCACACCCAGACCGATGCGCTGGGGGCCACCCGCGCGGGCCTGTGCGGCGTGTCGCTGGCCACGGCGCCCGGCAAGGCCTGCTACATCCCGCTGGGCCATATGCATGAAGGCGAAGGCGGGTTGCAGCTGGATGCGCCGACCGACCTGACCCAGATCCCCATGGACGCCGCCATCGCCCGGCTGAAGCCCCTGCTGGAAGACCCTTCGATCCTGAAAGTCGCCCAGAACGCCAAGTACGATCTGGCGGTGCTGGCGCGTTATGGCATGCATGTGGGGCCTATCGAGGACACGATGCTGATCAGCTTTGCCCTCGAAGGCGGGCTGCACAAAAGCCACGGCATGGACGAGCTGTCGCGGCGGTTGCTGGGCCATGAACCAATCAGTTTCAAGACCGTCGCGGGCACCGGCAAGGCCCAGAAAAGCTTCAAGGTCATCCCGTTGGACGCCGCAACCCGATATGCCGCCGAGGATGCCGACGTCACGTTGCGGATCTATGAGCATCTGCGTCCCCGGCTGGCGCGTGAGCATCTGCTGACAGTCTATGAGACCCTGGAACGACCGATGCCCGCTGTGCTGGTCGAGATGGAACTGGCCGGGATCAAGGTCGACCCCGACCGCCTGCGCCAGCTCTCCAACGATTTCTCGGTCCGGATGGCCGAGTTTGAACTGGAAGCGCATCGCGTCGCGGGGCATCCGTTCAATCTGGGCAGCCCCAAACAGGTCGGCGACATCCTGTTCGGCGAGATGGGTCTGGCCTCGGTCAAGACCACCGCCACCGGCGCGCAATCCACCGACGCCTCGATGCTGGAAGATCTCGCGCTGCAGGGCCATGAGCTGCCGCGCATCCTGCTGGACTGGCGTCAGCTGTCGAAGCTGAAAGGCACCTACACCGACAATCTGGTGGCGGCGATCAATCCAAAGACGGGCCGGGTGCACACCTCTTATTCGCTGGCGGCGGCCACCACCGGGCGGCTGGCCTCATCCGACCCCAACCTGCAGAACATTCCGATCCGCACCGAGGAAGGCCGCAAGATCCGCAAGTGCTTCATCGCCGATGAAGGCCACGTGCTGATCAGCGCGGACTATTCCCAGATCGAGCTGCGCCTGCTGGCCCATATCGGCGACATCCCGCAGCTGAAACAGGCCTTTGCCGATGGCCTCGACATCCACGCCATGACCGCCTCGGAAATGTTCTGTGTGCCCATCGAGGGCATGCCTGCCGAAACGCGGCGCCGCGCCAAGGCGATCAATTTCGGCATTGTCTATGGCATCTCGGCGTTCGGTCTGGCCAACCAGCTGTCGATCCCCAGGGAAGAGGCCGGGGCCTATATCAAGACCTATTTTGAACGCTTCCCCGGCATCCGCACCTATATGGACCGCATGACCCGCCAGGTCCGTGCCGAGGGCTTCGTCACCACCATCTTCGGACGCAAGGTCTATATCCCCGCCGCCCAGGGCCGATCCCAGGCCGAGCGCGCGTTCGGCGACCGCGCCGCCATCAACGCCCCGATCCAGGGTGCGGCGGCCGACGTCATGCGCCGGGCGATGATCAGAATGCCCGACGCGCTGCGCGCTGAAGGGCTGACGGCAAGGATGCTGCTGCAGGTGCACGACGAACTGGTTTTCGAGGCCCCGCAAGCAGAGGCCGAGGCGGTGATCGCCGTCGCCCGCCGGATCATGGAGCGCGCGGCGGAACCGGCCCTGTCGATCTCGGTCCCGCTGATCGTCGAAGCCCGCGCCGCAGCCAACTGGGACGACGCGCACTGAGGGCGGTCAAATGCGCAGAAGCCCGTGAATTTGCGCCCCGCTCGCGCGGTCGATCCGTTAGGTTGGTCCAACCGAATCTTGATCGGACGGCCTGACCCATGAACGCGCCCTTGTTCGAGAAACAAAGAGCCCCGCGCAATCGGACGCTCACGCTAACCCAGTCTGACCGGGAGATGCTGGCGAAGAGGCTGGTGTCGCCAGCGGTATTTGAGCCAGTCATGACGGACGCCCTGATCCTCGGCGACTGCCTGGAAGTTGCTCCGAAACTTGGCGCGCGCTCCGTGGACCTGCTTTTCCTGGACCCGCCCTAC
>JANNFM010000494.1:0-1705 GCA_031379795.1 Alphaproteobacteria bacterium | reverse complement strand
ATGGGTCTGCGCACGACTCGGCGGATGGACCGGATACTACGGAAAACCCGGCCCCATCGTCATGCTCAACGGATGGCTCGAAATCCAGGCCGCCAAACGAACCCTCATCATCCTGGGACCAAATCACAATGTGTGAATCCGGTAGCCGCTTCGCGGGGGAGGTAAGAAAGGCCTTCGCGATAAATCCATTGCCTCCCCCATGAAATGGCGGGAGGGGGACCGCCCGCCGAAGAGCGGGGGGTGGAGGGGGCAGGCCACGCGTACAGCACATCGACCCCAACGAAAAACCCCGCCGGCTCTCACCGACGGGGCTCTCGCAACTCAAACCGCTTCGCCGCCCCGCTAACGCGGGCCAGCAATCAGCGACTGATCAATACCCCTGGATCCGCGCATACCGGTCGCGGTGGAACGCCTGGTTGCCGAAGGCCGCTTCCGCCGCACGCGCCCGCTTCAGATAGAACCCGGCATCATGCGCGTCGGTCATGCCGATGCCGCCATGCATCTGCACCATCTCGTTGCTCACCAGATGGAACGTATCGCCCATCTTCGCCTTGGCCAGCGACACCAGTTCCGGCACGTCCGGGGCGTCGTTGTCGATGGCGGTCAGCGCGGCTTCCACCGCCGAACGCGACAGCTCCAGCTCGGTGAACATCTTGGCTGCGCGGTGCTGCAGGGCCTGGAATGAGCCGATCACCTGGCCGAACTGCACGCGGGTTTTCAGGTAGTCCAGCGTCACTTCAAAGGCCTGAACGGCGGCACCCAGCATTTCCGCCGAGATGCCGGCCCGCGCACGGTCCAGGGTCTTTTCCAGCAGCGCCGCGCCGCCGGTCAGCTTGTCGGCGTCGCTGACGGCGACATTGTCGAACGTCACATTGGCGGCCCCTCGACTGTCGGCCAGGCTCAGCTTGTGGCGGGTCACGCCGGGCGCATCTGCGGCCACCAGATAGAGCTCGATGGCCCCGCCCGACATGGCCGAGACCACAAACACATTGGCCGCCATGCCTTCCAGCACGAAGGTCTTCTTGCCCGACAGCTTGCCGCCGGCGACGGTGGCGGCCACCTTGTCCGGACGATGGTGCGGGCCCTCGTCCACCGCCAGGGTGGCGATGGCGGTGCCCTCGGCGATTTTCGACAGCCAGGCCGACTTCTGCGCATCCGAGCCGCCCAGGATCAGCGCCGAGGCCGCGCCAAGTGCGCTGGCCAGCAGCGGTGAGGCGGTCAGCGTGCGACCGGTCTCTTCCAGCACCAGGCCCAGCGACAGATAGCCAAAGTCCGATCCGCCATATTCCTCGGGGATGATCACCCCGGCCCAGCCCATTTCCGCCATCTCGTTCCAGGCGGCGGCGTCGTAGCCCAGCTCGACCCCGCTATCGCGCATCTTGCGAAACGCGGTGACGGGCGATTTTTCCTGCACCCAGCTCTTGGCTGCGTCGCGCAGCATGCTCTGTTCTTCAGTCAGAACGGCCATAGTCGTTGTTTCCTTCCGTTAAAGTCTGTCATCCCGGTCCAAGGTCCGCTTTGCGGACCGCCCGAACCGGGAACCAATTTTATTCCTGTCATCCCGGCCAAGCCCCGCGCTCGCGGGGCGCCGAGCCGGGACCCAGGGGCGACCGCGCGGGCCGTCTGGGTCCGGGCTCGGCCCTTCAGGCCGTCCGGGATGACGGGTTTGGTTGTTTCGGGTTGATCATCACTTGCTTTGCGTAAC
>JANNFM010000352.1:0-10793 GCA_031379795.1 Alphaproteobacteria bacterium | reverse complement strand
ACTTGCGTATCGCAACCCATCACGCCGATAGTGCCCCCGGGTGGTTTCGGTCCAGGCCATGTGTCCTCCATTGAGCTTCGCAACCCAACGGAATCACAACCAATTGAAATCACCCACCTTCTTTTTCAGTCAGCCTCTAAGCTGCGGCCCCAATATTCAACTTCAGCTCAAACAGACCCAGCATGATCCCGGGCTGATGCTCGAAGCTGTTGCCGGGCGCGTACTCAAGCGTCTCGACGCGGTCCATCAGCAGATTCCAGGCGGTAAGCTGCTCCAGCCGGGAAATCCCCGAACCCGGGCAACTGCGTGACCCTTGCGAAAACGTCAGATGCCGTGTCAGGCCCTTGCGGTCCAGTTGCAGGTCATGGGGGCATTCCCACTCTTTCGGGTCGCGATTGCCGGCAGCCCAGCGCATGTGCAGCAGGGAGCCCGCAGGCACCTTCACGCCCTGGAATTCCTCGTCCTGGGTGGTGGTTCGCGTCGACAGGCCCTGGGTCGGGGAGCGCAGGCGCAGGCTCTCCTCAATGAAGTTCCGAAGTTTGCTGCGATCAGCCCGGATGGTTTGATAGAGGTCCGGATCCTCGCAAAACAACTGGGCCTGCTCGGCCATCGCATACTGGGTCGTTTCCAGGCCGCCGATCATCATCGCATAGACGATGCCGTTGATTTCGACGTCGGTCAGCTTGCGGTCGAGCGCGCCATACGTCACCTGGGTCAGCCAGGAGATCATGTCGTCTTTCGGGTTTTTCCGCTTCTCGATCACCCAGCCCGCGACATACTCGCCGAAGCCGGCCAACAGGCGCATCTGTCCGCCCATCTGTTCGAGCGTCAGCTGATTGCGGTGGCCCTTGCCATAGACAAACGCCATCACCTGGGCCCCGCCCCAGATTTCCATCCGCGGTATGTCCTCGACCGGAAATCCGAGAACATTGGCCATCACGATCTGTGGCAGCGGTCGGGCGAACTCGCCGACGAAATCGATCGAACTCTTGCCGATCCAGGTGTCGATCAGGCCGTTCGCCGCCCCCGTGATCATGTCGCGATGACGCGTCGCGCCGGTTCCCACCCAGGGGTCGGTGAGTTCCGCCTTGTGCGCCCGCCACAGATCTTCGTTGGGCCGCAGGGTCTGGATCGAAGCCATCATGGCATTCATCTGTGGCATGGAGCCGTCGGGATTTGGCTTGGGGGGCGTCGTCAGGCCGGGCGGAAACCGTTCCGGATCGCGCACCACCCTGAGAATGTCTTCATACCGGGTGAGGATGAAGCCGTCCGTGCCGGGCTCGGCGCCCTCGTCGGGCAGCCGGAAAACGGGCGCTTCGGCGTGCAGGATCGGATAGGCCTCGTACCAGTGTTCCTGGGCACCCGGACCAAACAGATCCACGTCCGCCAGGGTGACGGGGCATTTCATTTCGGTCTGCGCCGTCCGGGGTTCTGTTCGGGCCATGAGCTGTCTTCCTAATCGTTGGGCCGTCCTGCTCCGAGGGTGCGGGCAGGCGCCTAGAGCTGGACGCGTTTGGTGTAGCCGCCGTCGACAATGAGATTGACGCCGGTCACCCAGCTGGCGGCGGGGCTGGCCAGGAAGGTTACGACCTTGGCGACTTCCTCAGGTGTCCCGAAGCGACCGTTTGGCTGCACGGCCAGGTGCGACTTGTACATTTCCGGCATGCCCTTGCCGATGTTCTCCCAGGCACCGCCGGGGAACTGGATCGGACCGGGCGAGACCACATTGACCCGGATGTTGTCAGCTCCCACGGCCTGCGACAGCTGCTTGGCATAGGTGACCAGTCCAGCCTTCAGCGCATTGTAGGCCATGGGTCCCATGAAGGTTTCCACAGCTGCCGTGGTGCCGATGAAGATCACCGATGCGGCGTCCGAGGCCTTCAGGTGCGGCATGGCCGCCTCGCAACCGCGCACGGCCCCCATCATGTCGATCTCGAAGCATTTGTACCAACTGGTCTCGCCGTCCATGCTGCCGCCGCCGGAGACATTGTGGACAAAGATGTCCACGCCGCCCAGCTTGTCAGCCATGGCGTTGATCCAGCCGCGATAGCTGTCGGCGTTGGCCACATCCAGCACATCGCCGACGACCTTGCCGGACTTACCCAGGGTCGCGACGGCAGTGGCGACTTCGGCCGCATTGCGGGCACCGATGGCCACCGACGCGCCGTCCGCCAACAGGGCCTCGACGATCCGTCGGCCGATGCCGCGGGTCGATCCGGTGACCAGCGCCTTCTTGCCTTTAAGTCCAAGATCCATCGATTGAGCCTCCTTTGAAATACGATCCGGCGAGGTGAACGCGAGGCACCTTCGCAGCCTCGCCTTGTCGATCAGGAATTTGCGATGATCACAGCGAAATATGCAACGAATTTTCGTTTTCGTTTTGGATTTCCGCCCCTGACATGAGGCAGCCTTCGCAGATCTTCGCCAGACGTCACAGCCCTCACCAGGGGTGGATATCGCCGTTCCACTTGTAGAACTTCCCGGAGGTCTCAGACGTCAGGCTGGCGATCACGCTGCGAATGCCAGTCGCGCTTTCCTGCGCGGTGATGTCAGCGCCGTCGCCGCCCATATCGGTCTTGACCCAACCCGGGTGGATCATGGCCACCGTGACGTTCTGGGCCTTGAGGTCCTTGGCCAGGGTCTGCATCACCTTGTTCACGCCGGCCTTGGCGCTGGAATAGGCGTAGGAACCGCCGAATGGCCAGGTCGAGGCGGCCAGTTGGCTGGTGACGGTCATCACCTTGGGCGCGGCGGCGGCTTTGAGGTTCGGCAGAAACGCCTGCACCATGCGGAACGGCCCAATGGTCATCACTTTGAAAGCGTCGATCCAGGCGTCGAAATCGATAGACTCCAGAGTCTGCGATTTGCCCCCCAGGATGCCGGCATTGTTGATGAGGATATCTATCGGCGTGTCGCCGACCGCCTTGGCGCAGGCGGCAATCGACGCACTGTCGCCGACATCCAATCCATGAACCGTCAGGCGCCCGCCGGAGCTTGCAGCCAAGGCATTGAGGTCATGGGCGTCGGCGGGCGAGCGGCAGGTGGCGAACACCCGGTCTCCGGCTTCGGCGTATTGCCCGGCCAGCGCCAGTCCGATGCCCCGATTTGCGCCTGTGATGAGTGTCGTTGTCATAGCAATCTCCCTTTGTCGTCCCGATTTTCAGGGTCGGGTCCGAGCGCTTCAGCGACGAACAGACCACATCGCCTCGACGCCCTCAACCTCCCGACAACGAGGGAAATTCGCTGTGCCCGGCGGTCGTCAATCCGGCGATATCGAGCCTTTTTTTGGCTAAACCTTGAGGGCGAGTCGCGTGATTCTGGTGGTCAGAATGGCCCAGCCGTCCGCCAGCCGCACGTAGGTATCGTGATAGTGTCCGGAGCCATGCATGTCGATCGGCTCGCCCCCGGGCGCGTTGACGACGATGTCTTCCATCGCCCAGATCCCGCGGGCTGTCGTATCCCCGGTGATGTCGATCTCGCCCATGTGACCGTGGTGAATGGACACTCTGTGCTCCAGGGCGTCGCGGATCATTTTCAGGACGTTGGCGTGTCCGCGATGGACCGCGGATTCATCCCCATAAGGCGGCGCCCACTCGCCGGTCAGCGGATTGCGAACGCTGCTGACTTCCCGCAGATCGAAGACCGCGTCCGGTGCAAATACCTTGGCCAGACCCTCCCAGTCCTTGGTATCCATGCAGCGGAAATAGCGCGCCTTCAGGCCCCTGATGTCCTCGATGTCCAGAAGCCGCTGCAAGGGATCCATGGGGTTTCCTTATCGGTTCGCCGTCATTGCGGGCGTCAGGTGTATCCTGGATTGGAGCACGGCTTCGTGGGCTTCCAAAGTGTTTCTTCACCGCGACAATCGTCGTCACCGTCGCGCCGAGGCTTGCCTTTAGCTGTATCGATCAATAGCGTCAAAACCGTTACACGTTACGGCAAGTGCGTGCAGTCACGGGGGGCCTTCCAGACACTGGACCTCATGTGCGCGCGGTGGAGAGGAAAACGTCCATGGGTATGCACGAGAGATTCCGGCTCGATGGAAGAGTCGCGCTGATCACCGGCGGTGGCAAAGGGATTGGCCGTGGGATTGCCCTGGCTTTTGCGGAATGCGGAGCCGACGTCGCCATCCTGGCGCGCCGCCAGGATGACGTTGACGCCGTGGCGCGCGATGTCGAGAAGATGGGCCGCCGGGCGCTGGCGATCTCGGGAGACGTTCTGGATGACGCCGTGATCCCGGCGGCCCTCGATCGCGTGGTCGCCGAACTCGGCGCGATCGATATCATGGTCAACAACGCCGGCGGCAATCTGGACCGCAAGCAGCACCCGCTCACCGAGATCACCCACCAGAAGTGGGACGAGCAGATTTCCCTCAATCTGCGCCACAAATTCTTCGGGTCTCAACAGGCCGCGGCGCGCATGAAGAATGGCGGCCGGATCATCAATATCGTGTCGATTGCGGCCCTGCGCCCCACGCCGGGCTTCGGCGCCTATTCGACCGCTAACAACGGCGTTATCGCCATGACCCGCACCTTGGCCGTGGAAGTTGGCGGCCGGGGCATCACGGTCAACTGCATCGCGCCTGGCACCGTCTTTACCGAGATGCTGGCGGAGACATTGCATGTGGAGGAGGACGTCGCCGAGAAGATGTTTGGCCCCTCGATTCCCATGGGTCGGGTCGGCAATCCCGCCGATATCGCCGCCGCCGCCGTGTTTTTCGCCTCACCTGCTGCAGAGTGGACTACCGGCCAATGCATCAGCGTCTCGGGTGGCCCGTAGGCGGCTACGCCTTGATGGGCAGGTGCGCGCCAGGGAAGCCCTCGGTCAGGTGCCGTTGCGGCCACATGAACTGAAGGCTTGAGCGCTGGAGTTTCCACTGGCCGTCGACCCTGGAATAGGCCTCGTCATAGGCCCCCAGCCAGATCATCGGATTGACCGATGGATCACCGTCCAGGGCCAGATCGATCAGGTAGAGACGCCCCAACGCGGTGTCCGGCCCTGTGATCTCGACCCAATGGTTGGTGTTGGCATGCAGCGAGTGGAACGGGCCCTTCGCGAACATCGGGCCCATGACCCGCGCATAGTTTTCGGCAATCATCGTCTTGCCTGTCCACACGCCGAAAGGCCCGAATTCACAGACGGCGTCGTCGGCGAACAATCCGATCAGGGAGTCCAGTTCGGCGGCGTCGAGATAGTATGAATAGAGCACACGCAGTTTTCGAATCCGTTCGATATCCAGCAGATCTTCGATGGTCATTGGCGGTTCCTTTGAAGAGTTCGAGATTGATCGGGCGGGGGGCAATGCGTCCATCGTCCATGCCGATGCGCCAGAAACGGGGCATCAGATCGCCGCCGCCCGGACCAGCCGCTTCAGCTCCGTATCCACCCGCGCCAGGGCCTGACCACGGGTTACGCCCCGCGCGATGATCAGAAACGCCATCTGCAGAGCCGTTCCCAGCCCTTCGTCGCTGACCCTTCCATGAGCCCAGTCGTGCAGCACTGTTAGTCGCTGGTTGGCGAACAGGGTTGTGAGGTAGTCGATACCGAGTCCCGGAACGATGTCCCCGTCGCGGAGACTCTTCTGCAGCCAGGGCATGTGCCCCCCCGATGCCGTGGAGGTGTCCCGGATGACTTTGTAAATGCGCGGATCCACCGACCGGGAGAAATAGAGCTCTGCGTAGTGGCGCGCGTACGGCGGATTGGCCAGGATGGCCCGGCGAACATCCTCTTTCGAAGCCAGCAGCGTCGCCAGGCTGGTCGTCTGCGGCGCACGGGACAGCGGAAGGCTCTGGTAGTAGTCCTCGATGGCGGCGGCCACCAGGCCGAGTTTGTCGCCATAGGTCGCGTATATGGTGGTCACCGATACGTTCGCGCGGCGGCTCAGATCACGGATCGTAAAGCCGTCGGGGCCGGCTTCGGCAATCATCTGCTTGGCCGCTTCGAGCATGCGGCGACGTCTGGCCAGAATGGTGTCGCTGATGTAGCGCCCGCGCTGGGCGACCTGGCGCACCGGGGCTTCCGGCGATGGGCTGCGCGTGTCGACGGAGACCTTTTCGCGGGTCGGCGCTTTGGTTTTACCAGGCATGTGCGCCACTCACAGCGTTGCGGGTGAACGTCTAGTTCACGGTCGGGCGGCTACGTGCCCAGGCGCGGGCTTCGTCGGATGCGACCCAGGCGATCGCGTTGGCAAGCAGGCGCTGAAAGCCGGGATTTGAATAGGCGGCAGGTCCATCTCCCGCCTCCGACGCCACCACGGGACTGTTGCGGGCGCGCCTTGCCCAGACGATGACATTGTCACCATCCGGGTGGGCCCAGGCCGCCTGCTCGGCCGGGGGCGCCAGGGGCGGCGGGTTGAAATTGGCCTGGGTGAAGGCATAGTCGCTCGTCAGCAGGGCCACGATGTCCGGCGTGGCGGGCAGGGGGGTTCGCAGATAAAGCTCGTCTGTGATCTCGAACCCGGCCTCAAGGCCGCGGGTCACCGGATGAGGGGCGTCGACCGGGGACAGCCGATGGGTGGCGTTGCGGTGAGGCTCGCCGCCACCGCCACGGTATCCCGAACCGGGAACCACCACCCCGTTGACCTCGCCCTGTGTCAGCCGAAAGGTCGATCCGGTAATTTCCTGCCACAGCGGCCACAGCGGCCATTGCACCAGGGCGTGATTGAGCAATACCAGGCCAACGCCCCGGTCCAGCAACGCCTCGATGCTCCTGACGTAGTCGGCCGGTGGCTGGGCTGCTGCCATGGCGTCCGGCCCCACGGGAATGCCCATCATGTCGTAGAACACCACGGCGTCGTATGCGGTGACGTTTTCGGGCCGCAGGATCACCTGAGCCGCCGGGTGTTCCACGAAGGTCGCCACAACGTCCGGGTTGGCGTCGAACACCGCGTGGAAGGCATTGTGATCGAACGGATGTCCCTTGGTAACGACCAGGACCTTGGACGTCATGACCCACTCCCTGTCTTCAACGAGATCAATCTACAATACCACACCATGATCCATATTTCAGGATGTGCCCGCCTCTCTACTCCGCCGTCATACCCGCATCGACGGTGAACTCGGCGCCCGTGACATAGCTGGACTCGTCTGACGCCAGGTAGAGGATGCAGTTGGCGATGTCCTGGGGCTCGCCGACCCGGCCCAGCGGAAAGCCGGCCGCCAGGGTGTCGGCGTTCTCCCGCGTGCCATTTCCGGCGCCGGACTGCATGTTGGTCCAGATCACGCCGGGATGGACGGAATTGCTGCGGATGCCGTACTTGCCCAATTCCACCGCCAGAGATTTGGACATCAGCCGCACGCCGCCTTTGGAAGCGCTGTAGGCCACACAGGTGGAAATGCCGACAAGGCCGGCCACCGACGAGAGGTTGATCAGCGACCCTCCGCCCGATTTTCGCATCTCCTCTGCAGCATATTTGCAGCCCAGGAAAACGCTGGTCAGGTTGACCGAAATCTGTCGGTTGAAGTCCTCCAGCGACAGCTGGTCCAGGGGCTTGAGAACGGCAATCCCCGCATTGTTTACAAGGACATCGAGACGACCATAGGTTTTGATCGTGCTCGCCATAACCTGCTTCCAGACGTCCTCGTTCGTTACGTCCTGCGCCATTGCAATCGCCTCGCCGCCGGCCTTGCGAATCTCCTCGGCGCAGCGCTCAGCGCCTGCGGCATCGACGTCCGTCACAACAACCTTCGCGCCCTCGCGGGCCAGGCCTAAGGCTGCGGCATACCCAAGTCCGGGGTTGGACGCGGCTCCGGTCACAATCACGACTTTCCCTTGAACTCGACCCATCATTTCCTCCCGCCGCGCGAATTGACGCGCCATCGGTCTTACCTGTGAAATCGGCGGATCGAAAGGCGTTCGGTCGAAATTGCGGGAATGAAGCCGTGCTTATGGCCCCCGCTTCGAGGCCACATTGCGCCTCGGCGGATTGCGCAGTCCCTTGACCTTGTCCGCGCGCACCGGCTGTGCCGCCAAAGTCGATCCCGCCCGTCGAAGCCGAAATTCAATCATCCGGAAGCCGGAACACATTTTGGTTTTGACAGTCGCCTGCGGGCTCGGGATAACAGTGAACGGTCTCGCGTGACGAGAGTTCTACAGAGGCAAGATGATGCCAGGACCCCGGCCCATACCTCCCGAAGCGGAGATCCGCGCTATCGTGGGGCATCAGTTTCCCGGCGGCGTCTACACGGTGGCGCACTGGGAGAATTTCCTGCTGACCGAATGCACGGGTGCAGACCTGCTGGCTGACGGCATGGTTCACCCGGTGGTGCTGTTTCACATGCCGATCCTGGGGTGCGGCGCGTCGATCGCCGAGATGTTCGCGCTGGGTCAGGCCGAGTCGGATTTCTCTATCGGCATTGAGAGTTATGATTGGGAGATGTTCTCAGCCCTGCGTGAGGATGTCCCCTACACCATCAGCGGCAAGGTGGTGTCAGCCGAGCGGCGCAAGTGGCCCGACGATAAACCCTATGATCGGATACAATTCCAGTTCGAGGTGGCCCAGGCCGATGGCGCTTTGGCAGCGCGCACCACAATCACATGGATCTACCGTCGGGGACTGTCGTCATGAAGGTTCAGGCGGGCGATCTCATTCCTGAGTGGCTGATGGAGAGCGTGCGCATCGAGCGCATGCGGACCATGGCGGCGATCCTGCGCGATCCGAACCCGGTACACTGGGACCGCAATGCCTGCGATGCCATGGGGTTTGGTCAGCGGACCATCAACCAGGGTCCGCTGGGCTTAAGCTACATGGTCAACATGCTGCACGCCTGGGCCGGACAGGGTTGCCTGACCCGCCTGGTGATGACGTTTCCGAAGGTCGTACTGGACGGTGAAAAGATTACGGCGCGAGGCGCGGTGACCGCCGTCCGCGAGGTTGCGGGCGAGCGCTTTGCCGACTGCGATGTGTGGCTGGAGCGGGAACCCGGTGATCGACCGCTGGTCGGCACGGCGACCGTGAAACTCCCCGGCTAGTCAGTCCGCCGGCGAAGCCGACCGGACGCCAACGCAAAGAGGGATCGGGACGATGAACGCCGTCAACCGCCAGATGACCCTGCGCTGCTATCCGGACGGGATGCCCAGGGAGAGCGACTTTGAGGTGATCACCGCCGCCTTGCCCGACGTGGCCGAGGGTCAGGTGTTGTGCCGGGCGATCTATCTGACGGTGGACCCTTACATTCGCGTTCATATCAGCCCCAGCATGTCGGTGGGGTATGCGCCGACGACGCAGCTGGGCGCGCCGATCCCCGGCGAGGCTATTCTTGAGGTGGTGCAATCGCGGCATCCGGGGTTCAAGGACGGCGAGTTTGTGGCGGGCTTCGGGGGGTGGCAGGACTATTGCGCTCTACCGGGTGAAATGTTGCGCAAGGTGGACGCCCATGTCGGGCCATTGCCGTCCCATCTTGGCGCCCTGGGCATGCCCGGCCTGACGGCCTACGCCGGAATGACCAGACTAGCTGAGGCTGAGGCCGGACAGACGGTGTTCGTTTCGGCCGCCCTGGGTGGCGTTGGCGCGGTCGCTGGTCAGCTGGCTCGCATCAAGGGTTGCCGCGTGGTCGGTGTCAGCAGTTCCGTTGAGAAGTGCCGGTTCGCCGTCGAGGAACTTGGCTACGATGCCTGTGTGGATCGAACTCAGTCCGACTTTGCCGGACAGGTCGCCGCAGCCTGTCCGGATGGCATCGATGTCAATTTCGAGAACGCCGGTGGCGAGGTGTTCTGGGCGGCGTTCAACAACATGAAGCCCTATGGTCGCGTGATCGTCTGCGGCCTGGTCTCCGGCTACAATGATGACGCGCCGCCGCCGGGTCCTGATCAGGCCCCGCATCTGCTGCGCATGATCGCGCTCAAGCGGGTGGTCATGAAGGGCCTGATGGTCGCCGATTTCTGGGATCTTCGTCCCAAATTCCTGGACGACGTGGGCGGGATGATCCGTGACGGGCGTATGAAGTCCGCCGAGTATGTGGTGGATGGCATCGAAAATGCTGGCCGCGCCATGATCGACATGTTGTCCGGCCGCAATCTCGGCAAGACCGTCGTACGGATCGCGGACGATCCGACCGGCTAGACGGGCCGCCCCCGTGCCTGCGCTGAATACTCTCAAAACTGCTAGGAGACGCGCGCGGCGTGGTCAGTCAGTTTGCCAGCCAAGAAAACAGCGATTGCGCTGAAAATGGGCCGGGATGAGCGGTGTGGCGCAATCATTCGCGCGGCGCCTTTGCCCGTTGAACAGACGCAGATCTACTGGGCTTTGGAGGAGCGCGCGTATGGCTTTGGTTGCAGTTTTCGGGGCGAGCGGTCGGCAGGGTCTGGCGCAGGTGCGTCAGTTGAAGGCGGCCGGCCATGATGTGCGCGCCATCTCACGCAGCGCCGATCCCTTCTACGGGGAGACCTTCGAAAACGTCGAGATCCGACCCGCAGACATTTACGATGAAGATTCGGTATTCGCGGCCATGGAGGGCGCGGACGCCGCGTTCTACACCCATCCCCTGAGGGCTCGGGTCGATCGGGTGAACGCCGTGACCACCATCGGACGTGCAGGCAAGCGCGCCAATCTGAAACGCGTGGTCTGGAACACATCCGGCTGGATTCCGGACAAGGCGGGCGACCCCTTCTCGTATGGCGAGAATACCAAGGGGATCAACGCGCTCTGGCGCACCGGCGTGCCGGCCACGGTGTTCGGCTCGGTGTTGTTCATGGACAACCTGCTGACCAACTGGGCGTTCCCCTTCATCGTCAGCGAGGGTCGATACGTCTATCCGCATCATCCCGATCTCGAGTGCAGCTGGATCAGTCTGGACGAT
>JANNFM010000351.1:0-3840 GCA_031379795.1 Alphaproteobacteria bacterium | reverse complement strand
ACTTGCGTATCGCAACCCATCACGCCGATAGTGCCCCCGGGTGGTTTCGGTCCAGGCCATGTGTCCTCCATTGAGCTTCGCAACCCAACGGAATCACAACCAATTGAAATCACCCACCTTCTTTTTCAGTCAGCCTCTAAGGAGACACGGATTGAGCCACGCTAACGACAAAGCTTTGCAGAACAGGTTGCGGCGTGCTCACGGCCATCTCGCGACCATAATTACTATGATCGAGAGCAATCGCGACGGCTTGGAAACCGCGCAACAGTTGCAGGCGGTAATCGGCGCGCTGGAAAAAGCAAAGACTGTGCTCATAACCGACCATATCGAGCACCACCTGGAAGAGCTTGCAGGACCGCTTTCCGACGAGACCCGCCATAAGCTTTCCAAACTCGGCGAATTGGCAAAGCTCCTCTAGGTCACCTCAGAAGCGGACCTTCGCCAAGCCCCTGACGGCACTCCAACGTCAGGTCCTGTCCCCTAGTTCCGGTGCGGGATGATCACCGGCAGGGTCTCGTAGCCCTTCACGAACGCCGAGTGCGTCCGTGTGGGTTCGCGGACGACCCGGACTTCCGGGAAGCGGGCCAGGATTTCCTCCCAGATGATCTGGAGCTGAAGCTCTGCCAGGCGATTGCCCACGCAGCGGTGGATGCCGAAGCCGAACGACAGGTGCTGGCGGGGCCGCTCGCGCTCGATGTTGTAGCGCTCGGGGTCGGTGATGACGCTGTCATCGCGGTTGCCGGAGACGTACCACATGACCACCTTGTCGCCCTGTTTGATGGTCTTGCCGCCCATCTCGAAATCCTGGGTGGCGGTGCGCGACATGTGGGCCAAGGGCGTCTGCCAGCGGATCGTCTCGGAGACCATGGCCGTGATCAGCGACGGGTCGGCGCGCAGCTTGTCGTACTGGTCGGGGTTCTTGTTCAACGCATAGATCGAGCCGGAGATGGTGTTGCGGGTCGTGTCGTTGCCGCCGATGATCAGCAGCACGACATTGCTGTGATAATCCCTCATGCTGAGGTTCCGGGTGGCCTCGGCGTGGGCCATCATCGACACCAGGTCGAACTTGGGCGGCGCGTTGACCCGCTCGTTCCACAGCTCGGTGAAGCGGCCGAAGCACTCATCGGCCTGTTCGCGCTTGTGCTCCCAGCTCTTGGCCGGGCCGTGGCCGGGCATGTTGGTGAACATGTCGGACCAATGGGTCAGCAGGCGGCGATCCTCCTGCGGGAAATCAAACAGCGTGGCCAGGGTCATGGCCGTCAGTTCCTTGGACACCAGATCAACCCAGTCAAACTCCACGCCGATCGGCAGGCCGTCGAGAATCGCGCCGGCCCGCTCGCGGATCAGTGGCGCCATGGCCGCCAGATTGGCGGGTGCCACAACCGGACTGACGGCCTTGCGCTGCACGTCGTGTTCCGGGGGGTCCATGCCGAAGAAGCTGGAACCGCGCGGGCGCTTCTCCGACTCAGCCTTGGCCTCCAGCGTCTGGAGCGCGATGCCGTCGGCCGATGAGAACACCTGGTGATTGGTGTCGACGGCGATGATGTCGTTGTAGCGGGTGATCGACCAGTAGGGGCCATACTCGCTGTCTGGCGTGTAGTGAACCGGAGCTTCCGCCCGCAGGCGCTCAAAATAGGGCCACATGGCGTTGGCGGCAAACAGGTCCGCCTGGGCCGGATGCAGGGTTTCCAGCGGCAGGGCGTAGACGTCGGTCTGGGACCCGGCTTTGATTTCGGTGTTGCCGTCGGACATGGTTGGTCTCCCTCGCGACGCACGTTCAGGCGCCGTTTTGGTGATCACGACGCAGGTCACGCCATCGTGCAAGTGAATTTCGAATAGCCGGGATGTCGATGTCGTGTTCGGATCACGGAGATGATGGTGTCGCCGCGGTCGATTTCTGAGGTTTGAGCTGATGACGTCGAGCGTCCCGCCCAAGCGACTGTTCGGAAAACATGACGGGTGAGCGCGCCCTGGCCGGCTCTCGGCTTTAACCAGGGACCCAGGCGATTGCGCTGGGCTCTGGGTCCCGGATCGCCCACCCGCCTTCGCGGGCGTGCGTCCGGGATGACGGCGTTTTGGGGTAGGTTGGCTGGAGTTCGTTGCCCGCCAGGTCCGACCTGGATGATTTGACCCGCAGTCGCTGATCCCTCAGGGTGGCGATCGGCCGGGGGGTGTACATGGCAGGTGTGACGGGTGGCGGCACGCCTCGGCGACGGCGGGTAAAGGCTGAGGCCTCACCGACGACGCCCGATCCCATCGAGATCGCCATGGAGGCCGAGGCGAAGGACGCCAGTCCAGACAGTCCCGCGCGGGCCCTGCTGATTGACCAAAGGCAACTGATCGGGGCCGATCTGAAGCTGCGCCGCCGCCAGATCGCCAGCGAAGACCTCAGCATCGGCCTCAAACTCCTGACCGGCGCCGCGGGCCTCGCGGTCGCCGTCGCGCACGGCGCCATGATCTGGTCCGCCAGCCGCGCCGACGGCCTGGTGATCGAGGCGTTCTCCGTGCCCCCGGCGCTGGCCGAGCGGGGGATCACCGGCGAGACCCTGGCGCGCCAGTTGATGGATGACCTGGCGGCCATCTCCGAGGTCTCGCGGTCTTCGGAGCAACAGCGCGGCCTGTCCGGGGACTGGGGCCAGTCGATCTCGATCCAGATCCCGCAGACCGGGGTCTCGCTGGCGCAGATGAACGCCTGGCTGCGCGAGACGCTGGGCCACCAGAGCCACGTCAGCGGCGAGGTGATGGCGGCCCCCGACGGAACTCTGACCCTGGTTGCCCGCAGCGGCTCGCGTGGCTTGGTGCCGCTGACCGGCCCGGAAGCCGAGATGCCAAGCCTGATCCAGCGCACGGCGGAGGCGGTCTACGCTCGCGAGCAGCCCCGGAGTTATGGCTCCTACCTCTGGCGGCAGGCCAGGTGGGACGAGCACGCCGCATATCACAGGTCGCGACTTTCAGAGCCTCTCGCCCGGGACAAGGCGCTTGCCTACTTTGGTCTGGCGGTGGCTGCATCACGCACCCAGAGTGATCTCGCGCGGCGTGCGCTCCTCGAAAAGTCATCTGCTGCCGATCCCACCTACGCTGGGGCGATCAACAATTTGAGTAGCCTTGCGAACAGCTTCGGCCGCTCTGAGACCGAGTATCGCCTCAACCAAAGAATGCTCCAGCTTGTGCGGGCGGACACCAGCAACACGGCCGAGTACAAGCGACAGCAAATTGCAAACTCTCAGCGCCTTCTTGCCGGAGAGAAAGGCGATTGGATGGAGGCGCGGTCCCAGGCCCAGGCCAACGCCGGCAAGGTCATTCTTGGAGCCGGAGGCGCCACCAACCGCGCTGCCCTTTCCATATCAAATGCAAATGCCGCTCTGCATTATCTTCGCCAGGCGCAGGTGGACCTGGCCGGGTTCGAGCCCGCGACGCCTGAGGACGAGCGAGCGATCCGGTCCGCCACCCTGCAGCTGCGGATCGGCGCCGGCGACTGGCCCGGCGCAGTTGCGGCGTCGGACGCCGTGCTGGCTGACCAGGAGCAGCTTCCGGACAAGGGCGTCTACCGTCCGATCCCCCGGGCGCAGAAGGCCGTGGCGCTGGCGCATCTGGGCCGGATGGCCGAGGCGCAGGCGCAGGTCGGTGGAACCCCGCTGGACTGCCAGCCCTGCGTCATGGCGCGGGGCGAGATCGCCGCTCTGGCCGGACAGCCGGCTCTGGCCGACCACTGGTTCGGGGAAGCGGTGAAGATGACGCCCTCGCTGCCGATGGCGTCCACGGCCTGGGGCCGGGTGCTGCTGGACCAGGGGTCAAACCGACCGGGCCATCGCCCAGTTCGAGATCGCCAACACCCGAGGC
>JANNFM010000339.1:0-22540 GCA_031379795.1 Alphaproteobacteria bacterium | reverse complement strand
ATGGCGGGTTGAACCTTGCGATACAGGTGCGCCGGGTGGGATAGTCGGGAAAACCGGGGATACAAGCTGATGAAGCACTTTGCCGTGGCTCTGGGGGCCACCTTGTTGGCGACCAATCCGGTCGCCGCCCAGACGCCGCAGCCGGGTGAGGCCGCGTTCCGAAGCCTTTACAAAGAGTTGGTCGAAACCAACACGACCTTCTCGGCCGGCGACTGCACCCTGGCCGCCCAGCGCATGGCCGCGCGCCTGAAGACCGCGGGCTTCCCGGACAGCGACCTGACCGTGTTCGTGCCTCCGGGCCGACCCAAGGACGGCGGCCTCGTCGCGGTCTATCCGGGCAAGGACCCCAAGGCCAAGGCCATCCTGCTGCTGGCGCATATCGATGTTGTGGAAGCCAAACGCGAGGACTGGACCCGCGATCCCTTCACCCTGATCGAGGAAGGCGGCTACTTCTACGGACGCGGCGTTTCCGACGACAAGGCCCAGGGCGCAATCTTCACCGACCTGCTGATCCGCTTCCGCCAGGAAGGTTTCAAGGGCCGTCGCCCGATCAAGCTGGCTCTGACCTGCGGCGAGGAGGGCGGCGGGCACATCAACGGCGCATCCTGGCTGGTGGCCAACAAGCGCGAGCTGATCGACGCGGCATTTGCGCTCAACGAAGGCGCCGGCGTGAACCTGGACGGGTCCGGAAAACCCATCGCCCACACGGTGCTGGCGGGCGAGAAATCCACGCAGACCTTCAAGCTGGAAGCCACCAACCCGGGCGGCCACTCCTCGCGGCCCGTGCCGGACAACGCGATCTATCACATCACCCGCGCCGTCGATCGCATCGCCGCCTATGACTTTCCGGTGATGCTGAACGACACCACCCGCAGCTACTTCACGCAGATGGCGACGGTTGTCGGCGGCGAAGCCGGCACGAACATGACCGCCCTGGTCAACAATCCAGCCGACGCCAAGGCTGCGGCCATTCTGCGCAGGGATCCCAGCACAAACGCCATGCTGGGCACGACCTGCGTCGCCACCATGCTGCAGGCCGGCCACGCCCAGAACGCCTTGCCCCAGCGCGCCTCGGCGACCATCAACTGCCGGATCTTCCCCGGGGTCTCCGGCGCCGAGGTCCGTGAGGCGCTGGTCAAGGTGATCGACAATCCGGCGGTCTCGGTCTCGGCCCCGCTCGGCCGTCCAGGCGCGGACGCAGGCCCGCCGCTGACCCCCCAGGTGATGGGTCCGATCCAGAAGGTTTCGGAGGCCATGTGGCCCGGCGTGCCTGTGGTGCCGTTCCTGCTGGCCGCCGCCACCGACGGCAAGGCGCTGATCGCCGGCGGAATTCCCACGTATGGGGTGTCCGGCATCGCCTATGAGCCGGACCAGGGCCATATCCACGGCTTGAACGAGCGGATCGGCGTGAAGTCGCTGTTCGATGCGCGCGAGTTCAGCTACCGGCTGGTCAAACTGTATGCGGCCCAGAAGGACTGAGCCGGCGCGCCTTTGTCGCGTATAGCGGCGGTCGAAACTATCTGGTCGGATCGAGGAAACACGACACATGCTCAGGTTTGCAGCAGCTCTGGCCGCCGGCCTGTTTGTCGTGAGCACGGCGTCGGCGCAGCCGCCCAAGCCGGATGAGGTCGCGTTCCGCAGCCTCTACAAAGAGTTGGTCGAGACCAACACCACCCTGTCGGTTGGCAGTTGTACGCTGGCGGCTGAACGGATGGCGGCGCGCATGAAAGCGGCGGGCTTCGCCGACAGTGAGCTCACGGTCTTCACCGCCCCCGGCCTGCCCCTCGACGGCGGCCTCGTCGCCGTGCTCCCCGGCAAGGATCCCAAGGCCAAGGCGATCCTGCTGTTGGCCCACCTCGATGTTGTGGAAGCCAAACGCGAAGACTGGACGCGCGATCCCTTCACTCTGATCGAAGAGGGCGGCTACTTCTATGGCCGCGGAACGGACGACGACAAGGCGCAGGCCGCCATCTGGGTCGACACCGTGATCCGCTACCGGCAGGAAGGCTACAAGCCGCGCCGCGCCATCAAGATCGCGCTGACCTGCGGCGAAGAAGGCGGCTCCGTCGGCGCCGTGCGCCTGAACGGCGCCCAGTGGCTCGCCGACAACCGCCGGGACCTGATCGACGCCGAGTTCGGCCTGAACGAGGGCGCCGGCGGCGAACTGGACGGCCAGGCCCGCCCGATCGCGCACAATGTGCTGGCCGCCGAAAAAGCCCACCGGCAGTTCTTTCTGGAAGCCACCAATCCCGGGGGCCACTCCTCCCGCCCGGTCCCCGAAAACGCGATCTACAGTCTGGCGCGCGCCCTGGATCGGGTCAGCGGTTACGCCTTCCCGGTTCGGATGATCGACGCCAATCGCGCCTATTTCACCCGCAAGGCCAAGATCGTCGGCGGCGAGATCGGCGCCGCCATGACCGCCATCGCCGCCAATCCAGACGACAAGGCGGCCAGCGCGCTGCTCAGCCGCGACCCCGGCTACAACGCCATGCTGCGCACCACCTGCGTCGCGACCCTGCTCGAGGGTGGCCACGCCGTGAACGCCTTGCCGCAGCGCGCCCGCGCGACGCTCAGCTGCCGCATCATTCCCGGCCAGTCGGTCGAGGAGGTGCGCCAGCTGCTGATCGCCGCGGTCGCCGATCCCAAGATCGCGGTTATCCAGCCCCCGGCGACCGGATCCCTGGCGGCGCCCATGCCCCTGCCGGCACGAATTCTGGGACCGATCGAGACCGTATCCGAACAGATGTGGCCGGGCGTCCCGGTGATCCCCTTCATGCTGCCGGGCGCCACCGACGCGCGCCGCCTGACCGAGGTAGGCATCCCTACCTATGGCGTCTCGGGCATCTTCCGTGATCGCGACGGCGGCGGGGTTCATGGCCTGAATGAGCGCATCCGGGTCAAGTCGCTGATGGACGCCCGCACCTTCAGCTACCGGCTGATCAAGCTCTACGCCGACGCAAAAGCCCCTTGAGCAAGGTTCGCATCTGGATTGCCGCGTCGTATGACGCGGCTCACCTGAACGGTGGCTGGGCGTTTGTGCGCGCCGGAGCCGAGGTTAGCGGCGTGGCTGGCGGAGAGCGTCGCACCACCCGGGCGCGGACGACGCTCAGCGGCTTTGTCGCCGCGCTGAAAGGCGTTCCGCCCGGCGATCCTTTGTCCGTCGTGGCGCCCCGGCCCGACGCTATGGTCCTGCACCAACTTCTGAAACCGCCCACTGAGCCGCCGACGACAGACCTCGACCTGCAGGCAGCCCTGACGTCGGCGCTTTCAGGCCGGAGGTGGACCCTGGCCGTCGGCGATCCAGACGCGCTGACTCCCTTCAACTTCGCCGTCGCCTGGGCCGACATGGCCAGCGAGAAAGCCAAGATGGGCGGCGCTTTCACCGCCGCCATCCCCAAGACCAACCTGGCGAAGGCCAAGGGACTTTAGGCCCAGGCGCCAAGATGCCGCACGGCCGCCGGGACTGTTTCGGCGTCACTCGAAAGAATTGTTATCCATTTTCATGAATTCTGCTGTCGCCTGGGCCCTCCAGGCTGACCGAAGGACATGACATCAATGAGCCGGGTCACGGTTTCGAAACGTACCGCCAGCGACCACTTCGAGCCGGAAGAAGACATCGATCCCAGAGCTCAGCGCCAGCTGCGCGGCCATCTGGAGCAGATCGACTATGCGGCCTATGCCGCCAACCGACGGGTGCTGAGCGGCACCATTGCCAGCCTTGACGCCGAGAAACTCCAGAAACTGGCGTCAGCCGCCGCCCTGGCGCGGACGCGCTGGGTCGTGGCCGGCATGGCCGTGGCCGAGGCCGAGCCTTTCCCCAATACCCAGCAGATCAAGACTCTCGCCGATCTTCGCGCCTGCTACGAGGAACTGACCGAGGTCTATGAGGGGCTACGCCGGATGGTGGAGCGCGGCTACCTGACCTACGCCGGGCCTGAACCAGAGTAGACGTCGAGCGTCAGGCCAGTTCGACCGCCATCGCTGTCGCCTCCCCGCCGCCGATGCACAGGCTGGCGACGCCGCGCTTGCCGCCGCGGGCCTGGAGCGCGCTGAGCAGGGTCGCCAGGATGCGGGCCCCGGACGCCCCGATCGGGTGGCCCAGGGCGCATGCGCCGCCGTTGACGTTCAGCTTCGCACGATCAAGGCCCAGATCGCGCTCCGCGATCATCGCCACCACGGCAAAGGCTTCATTCACCTCGAACAGGTCGACGTCGGCCACACTCCAGCCGGCGCGCTTCAGGGCTTTCTGGATCGCGGGCACGGGCGCCGTCGTGAACAGGCCCGGCTCGTGGGCGTGTGCCGCATGGCCGGCGATCCGCGCGACGACCGTCATGCCGAGGCGCCGCGCCACACTCTCTCGCGTCAGCACCAGAGCCGCGGCGCCATCCGAGATCGACGACGCATTGGCCGCCGTAATCGTCCCGTCCCTGGCGAACGCCGGACGCAGGGTGGGAATCTTGGCCGGATCGGCCTTCAGGGGCTGCTCGTCGGTGTCGACCGTGACTGTGCCCTTGCGGTCGGTAACCTGAACAGCGGTGATCTCACGCGCGAAGGCGCCGTTCAGCGTCGCCTCACGCGCCCGGGTCAGCGAGCCAATGGCGTATTCATCCTGCGCCTCGCGCGTGAACTGATACTGCCTGGCGGTCTCCTCGGCGAAGGACCCCATGAGACGACCGGGTTCATAGGCATCTTCCAGGCCGTCCAGATACATGTGGTCGAACAGGGTGTCGTGGCCGATCCGGGCGCCGCCGCGATGCTTGGTCATCAGGTACGGCGCGTTGGTCATGCTCTCCATGCCGCCTGCGACGACCACATCGATCGATCCCGCGGCCAGGGCGTCATGGGCCATGATGGCGGCCTGCATGCCGGAGCCGCACATCTTGTTGACAGTCGTGGCCGCGACCGACTTCGGCAAGCCAGCGCCCAGCGCGGCCTGTCTGGCTGGCGCCTGGCCCAGACCCGCCGGCAGCACACACCCCATGATGATCTGCTCTATCGCCGCCGGATCAACGCCAGAGCGTGCGACCGCAGCCCGGACGGCGGCTGCGCCAAGCTCGGTGGCCTTCGCCGCAGATAGCGCGCCCTGAAATCCGCCCATGGGCGTGCGGGCATAGCTGGCGATGACGACGGGGTCTGAGGTCTGAGTCATGGTTGAGATATATAATTCGTGCGCGGCGAAATCCCAACGGCCTCACGGCTGGCGGGTGCTCACGTCACAATAGGGGCCACCGTCGCGGATCGTCTTGTTGCGATAGATGACGACGCCGATCAGGTTTGGTTTCTGTCGGATCGCCACACAGAACTCGGGCCAGAGGTCGGACGGCACCCACAGACAGGGCGCGCGAGGGTCCTCATCGCAGGCAATGTCCACCAGTTGCTTGGCGTCCATCGACATCGCGCGATCAGACGTTGCGAACCGTGCCGGCGATGAACCCGCCGCCCAGAACTCGGGTCGGATCCTCCGGGGCATAAAGAACGCAGGCCTGGCCCGGCGCGACACCTTCCTCGGGCAAGCCGAACACCACGCCGTTGGCGCCGCTGACGACACCCAGCCGCCCCAGCACCGGTTCGCGGGTGGAGCGAACCCTCGCCAGCACCGGGCGCGCCGCCGCGCAGGCCGAGGCGAAACTGTCGCCATCGCCGATCCAGTTGGTTTCCTTCAGGCTCAGCGCGCGCGTCAGCAGCGCCTCGCGCGGGCCCACGACGACCTGCCGGCTGTCGGCGTCGATCCGGACCACGAACAGCGGATCGCCCACGGCCACGTTCAGGCCCCGACGCTGACCGATAGTGTAGCGCGTGACGCCCTCGTGACGCCCCAGCACCCGGCCATCCATGTGGACGATGTCGCCTGGCTCTGCGCCGTGGGGGCGCAAGCGGTCGATCACCGTGGTGTAGCGCCCCTCCGGCACAAAACAGATGTCCTGGCTGTCCGGTTTGTCGGCGACCTTGAGGCCCAGTGCGGTCGCCGCCGCGCGCACCGCCGGCTTCGGCAGGTCACCCAGCGGGAAGCGCAGATAAGCCAGCTGTTCCGTCGTGGTCGCGAACAGGAAGTACGACTGGTCCCGCGCGCCGTCGAAGGCGCGGTGCAGTTCTGGTCCGGCCCGCCCGACGGCGCGACGGACATAGTGGCCGGTCGCCATCGCCTCGGCCCCCAGATCACGGGCGACATCCAGCAGGTCGCGGAACTTCACCGTCTGATTGCAGCGAATACAGGGGACCGGCGTTTCGCCCCGGAGGTAGGCGTCCGCAAAATCCTCGATCACCTGCTCGCGGAAGCGGCTTTCGTAGTCGAGCACATAGTGCGGGATGCCGATCGTCTCAGCGGCGGTGCGGGCGTCGTGGATATCCTGGCCGGCGCAGCACGCGCCCTTCTTCTGGATCGCCGCGCCATGGTCATAGAGCTGCAGCGTCACGCCCACGACATCATAGCCGGCGCGCGCCAGCAGGGCGGCGGTCACCGTGGAGTCCACACCGCCGGACATAGCCGCCACCAGGCGCGTGCCGACCGGCAGGCGCACGGCGTTGCGGATAGCCTCAAGGAGACCATCACTCAACGTGTCGGTAAGGGCGACCGGGGCGTTCATGACCGCCTATGTAGCGGGTCAGCGCCGGAAACTCGAGACTAACTGAGGAGATTGATCAATGAGGAAGACTGCAGGGACTGGAAAACATAAGCCGCAGACTTCACCGACAGCTGCGCCTGCTGCAGGTCGGCCGACGCCTGGGCCAGGTCAGCATCGGTGATATCGCTGAGCATGCTGGTCAATGAAATCTGGCGGGATTCCAGGTCGGTGGCGACCGTGTCCAGGCGCTTCTGATTGTTGCCGTTCCTGGCCGCGATCAGGGTGACGTCGCCGCGGATCGTGTTCCAGTTCGCAAGCTGACCCTCAAGGAAGGTTTTCTGGGCGTCGGTCATGGCCCCCGTGAATGGGCCGTTCGGCCCTTCATTGAAGGCCTGAAAGGACTGCAGCGCGGTCAGCATGTTGGTCGCAATGTCATTCGCAAGGATGCCCGTCGTCACGGTCGTGGCGTCATCCACCTTGGCCGTCACCTTGAAGTCGTCGTTCTTGAAGAAGCTGGCGATGATGGCGGGCGGCACGGTCAGATCGGACAGCAGGGTCGCCGTCACCGGCTTTGTGTCCACCTGTCCGCCCGCGAACAGGTATTTGCCGTTGTAGCGGGCGTTGAGACTGTCGACGGCCGTATTCATCTGGGCCTGAATGTCGGAGACAAGGCTGTCGACCCGCCCCGACGCGATGGCCTCGGCCATCAGTTCACGGATCGACTGGGCGGCGTCGGCCACGCGAACAACGGCGCCGTCCTGGGTGGTCAGCTTGTCAGCCAGCAGCCCGTTCTGGTCCTGATACGCGGCGACCCGTGTTTGCACGGTTCGCATGGCCGTGAGCACTTCGGAGGACCTGGCGTAGTCCTTCAGGTTCTGGCCGTTGCGCTGGGTGGAGACGCGATTTCCAGCCTCTGCCTGGCGCTGCTGCCCGGCCAGCAGATTGGTGAGAACTGCGGAATAGTTTCCGGAGGTGGTGACACGGCCGACCATGGTAAACTCCTCAGACGATGCTCAGCAGGGTGTCGAACATGTCGCTGGCGGCCTTGATCATCCTGGCCGACGCGCCAAACGCCTGTTGGTAGGTGGTGAGATTGACCAGTTCCTCGTCGAGATTGACCCCTTCGACGGACTGGCGACGGTTGGTGGCTTCGGTGGCGACCGCCTCGGCGCTGGCCTTTCGGGTTTCCGCCGCCGCCGCCGCGCGTCCGACCGCGCCACCGAACTCGGAGGCATATCGCGATACAGTCATGGTCACCTGACCCAGCGCCCCAGCGGCCTGGAACAGCACAGGGATGTCGCCCGAAGTCGAAAGGCCCAACGCCCCGCGACCATCGCCCGGGCGGATGGCAACGACGCCGACCGCGGCCGTGATGTCGACTTTGCCGGCTGACACTTTGGTCGGGTCGGATTGCAGCGCAGGAGCGACGTCGAACCGGCTGGCACGTGTGGATCGGGCCTGCACGCCCAGACCGAACAGCTGACTGATGGAGGGCCCACCTACGCCGCGCTGAGTGTTATCCGTAACAATGGACAGCTTCGCGTTGGAAGGCGCCGAGCCGGCGAAGGTCAGGACTCCGTTGGCGTCGAGGCTGAATGCGCCGTAGATGCCAACGCCCGTCGCGTTGGCATTCAATGTGTTCAGCAGGTCGCTCATCAGCGGTCCCGCCGGCACAGTGATCGGCACGTCGCGCTCGGGGCGTCCGTCTGGCGTCGACAACCGCAAGGTCAGCTGGCCGCCGGGAGTGAACCCATGCGCGCCACCGGCCTGCAGGCCGGTCGCATAGTTGGTGAAGCCGTTGGCCTTGACCACGTCATTCAAGCCGAAGAAGTGCGAGAATCCGCGACCGGCATGCTTTGAGGTGCCCTCGTCAATCGCCAGACCCAGGCCGCCGGACCCGCTGAGCGTCAAGGCACCGCCAGCGAAGGTGGCGCTCCCAACGCCGGCCAGCGCCGTGTTGAGGTCGGCCTGAAACGTCGCCGGGGTAAACGCCGTGCCAGCCGCGCCGTTCACCGAGATGGTGCCCGCCGAAAAATTGATCGCGACCGTGCGCTGCATGACACCGGCAGCATCGACGACGGCGATGGTCGACGTGCCGCTGAAACCGCTGACTGCGCTGGTGAGGTCGAGACCGGTGTCGCGTCCGACCAGACTGGTCGGGGGTGGAAACGCGGCCGACGCGTTGTGGGCCGCATTCAACTGATCGACGGCGCCGCTCGTGAACTCGCCAAGCTGGTCATAAATCCTGGGCAGCTCCACATCCCGCAGATCCATCAGACCGCGCAGCTGACCACTGGAAAGCTGGATGGGCTGCTGGTTCGAACTCCCGGCCGGTTGGGCGGAGATATAGCCTGGGGTCGTGGCAGTTGAATTGTAGGTAAGCCGGGCGGCCTCGTCGCCGGCCACCAGGACGCCTTCGAGGGTGCGAACATCGACGCCGCCGCCTGCGCGAGGCGCGGTGCGCACATTCATCAAGCCGGACAGCTCGTCCAGCAGTTGGCTCTGGATGTTCTCCGATCCTGACGCGTCCGCGCCGACCAATGACGCGCGCTTGATCTCAAGGTTCAGGCGGCTGATCTCGTCCAGCAAGCCATTGGCGCGCTCGACACCGGCGCTGATCTGGGTCTCGACGGTCGCGCCCAGGGAAACGATCTGACTGTTGATCCGCTCGGCTTCACTCAGGAAGTCCTGGATGTTGGACAGGCCCTGGCTGCGCAGCAGGGTTGAGGAGGGGTCGTCCGCCAGGGTTGCAAAGGCGGCGAAGACCTTGTCCAGCCGGTTGAAAAAGAAGCCGTCAGCTGAAGGGTCGCCGAACAGGCTCTGGGCATTGTCCAGGTATTGCGACACGGCCGACCAGCGCTTGGTGTCAGACTGGGCGTTAAGTGAGGCGACCTGAAGATACTGATCGGTGATCCTCTTGATGCCGTTGATCTTCACGCCGGCGCCAGCACCGTCGACAACCTGTTGCTCCTGATTGACGGCCTTGCGGACGTAACCGGGGGTGTTGACGTTGGCGATGTTGTCGGACACCGCCCGCAGCGAAGCCTGGGCTGCCTGCAGACCCGTTGTGGCGGTCTTGAGTGCGACGCCTAGTGACATGGATCAGCCCTCCGCCCGGCAAAGGTTGTCGCTCGACCCGGCGATTTCTGCCGGGACCGGCGTAGACGCGACGGTGTGAGACCTAAGAATATTCAACAATTTCAACACTGGCCCCTCGCTGGACCGATTGGGTTTACCTCCAGGAGCGCAAGACCGGCGCCAGCGGCGCTCGCGTACTCGCCGCGTGTGCGCGCGCCCGATCTGTACACTCCGCAGTCGTCGCGAGTTGCTCCACGACCCTCAAGAGGGGGCGGCAGGGAACGCCCCAGCCAGACGCCTTTGGCTCGGCAAAATGCGCCATGATCCTGGGCGACACCCAGTCTTCGGAAACACATGTTCATTATATTTTTCAATAACATATGGAACTGGCGCGGACATTGCTCAGCCCCTGTCGAATGAGCCCGGCGCAGCACGCGCTTTCCTCAAATCGACATCGAGCCTTCTGACCTCATGAACGCACCCGCGCTCAATCCAGCCGCCGCAGCGCCTGCCACCGCATCAGTCGGATCGGCCGGCGCCGCAAATGCGTCTGGCCAGGCCAGCGGCCCCCAGGCAGGGTTTGAAGCTCTCCTGAGCGCCCTGTTCCCGCAGGGCGCGGTAGCAGGCGCAAGTCAGGCCGCCGGAACTCCCAATAAGCAGGTCGCTGACGACGCCCCCGAAACGACCCTGAAAGACCCGGCCGTCGACGGCCTTGCGGTCGATGCAGAGTCGCTGTTGAGCGACGCCAACGCCGCCCTTCTGGCCAGTACGCTGGCCGGTCAGGCGTTGATCGCCGCCAACGCGACCTCAACCCAGCCCGCCGAGATCGGCGCTGTTCCAGGTCGCGACAAGAGCGGCGGGGCTTCGACCCTGCCGCTCCCATTCACTGGCGGCCTCAAGGCGAACCCGGAAACCGCCGCAGACCCGACGGACGCGCCGTTGGTCGGTGCTGACCTCGACACCAAGACCCCGCCGACTGTCCCGCCGTCGCATTCCGAGGCGCCGCAAGGCCCACGTCCGTCGGGATTGCAGCCTGCGACCGCCTCGCAGGTGCCGGGCTCAGCGGCTTCGACACCAGTCGCGTCCACCGTCGACGCCGGGTCATCAGATCTGCCGCCCACGCCGACGGTCGCCCCGACGACGACGACGACGCCGCCGTCCGCCGCAGGTCTTGTCGCACGACCGGAGCCACCCCCGGCGCCACCGATTCGCACCGCCAGAACGGATCGTAACCGGCCGACGAGCGAAGTGCGGTCTGGCGACGAGGCAACACCCTCGCCCGCAGGCGGGGCCCTGACGACGGCCGTCACCACAAAAGCTGTCTCTGCGGTGGCCCAGACAGCGGATGCCAGTCCCAAAATAGCCGAGGCGGCAACTCGCGACGCCGATGTCGCAAACGATGCGCCGGACGCGGCCCTACAAGCTGAGACGCGCGCGGCGGCGCAATCCCTGACGCCAGCCGCCCTCACAGCGCATGGCGTGCGGGGGTCGCCGGAAACCGTCGCAACCCTTGCCGCCCAGATCATCAAGAAGCTCGAGGGCCAGTCGACCCGTTTTGACCTTGAGCTGAACCCGGCGGGCCTCGGCAAGGTCGATGTCCGGATCGATATTGGCGCGCACGGTCGCGTTTCAGCGGCGATGATGTTCGACAATCCGCAGGCGGCCGCAGACCTGCGCGCCCGTGCCACAGAACTGCAGCGGATGCTGGAACAGGCGGGCTTCGACATGTCAGGCGGCCTGTCGTTTGATGTCGCCGGCGACCGCGGCCAGCAACAAAGACAGACCTGGCATAACCAGGACGACAACAGCGGCCAGGCCTTCCGGGGTCAGGCCTTCCGCGCCGCACTCGATACCGCCGGCAACGCCACTGACGCCGCCATCGAAGGCGCCCTGCGCCTGAGGCGCGGCATCAATGCCGGCCTGGACCTGAGGATCTGATCATGGATGTCGCCGCAACCACCGCCGCCGCTACAGCCGCCAAGAGCGACACAACCGCGATCGGACGCGCCCGGCTGGCCGAAAACTTCGACACCTTCCTGTCGTTGCTGACCACGCAACTCAAGAACCAGGACCCCCTGTCGCCGCTGGATTCCAACCAGTTTACCCAGCAGATCGTGCAAATGACCGGGGTCGAGCAGCAGCTGGCCACCAATGACCTTTTGAAGAAGCTGGTGTCCAACACCACATCGGGCGTGGCGACGGCTGTCAGCCTGATCGGCAAGGAAGTGCGCGCGGAGGCCGACGTCGCGGCCCTGAAAGATCACAAGGCCGAGTGGACCTACAAGCTGGACCGCGCCGCCACCGATGTGAAGCTGGACGTTCTGGATTCCAAGGGTCGCATCGTCGCGAGCAGCGCCGTGGCCGACGCCAAAGCCGGCGAGAACAAGTTTACGTGGGATGGCAAAAGCTCGGGCGGCGCCGTTCTGGCTGACGGAATCTATAGCCTCCGGGTAACGGCGAAAGACGGCTCGGGTTCGGACGTCCCCTCCAAGATCTTCGCGGACGGGCTGGTGACCGGCGTTGAGCAGGCGAACGGCACGACGCTTCTCACAATCAAAGGCGCGCAAATCCCGTGGGAGAAGCTCGTCACCATCCGCCAACCGACGCCACCCGCAACCTCCGCCTCAACGGCAGCGTCTGCGATCCTCGGTTCAAACAGCAACAACCCGGACGACAAAACGTCGTCTCCAGCGGCGGCCTGACGGCCGAACTCACGCAGTACGCGCACCCGCCCAAGGAAAACGGAAAGCTCTCATGTCCATCAATTCAGCCTTGCTCACCGGTGTTTCGGGGTTGGTCGCCAACTCCTCCGCCCTTGCGGCCATTTCGGACAACATCGCCAACGTCAACACCGTCTCGTACAAGCGAAACGAGGTCAGCTTCGCCAATGTGGTGACCTCGCAGGCCGTCAAGGGTCGCTACTCTGCCGGCGGCGTCCAGGGTGTCACCCGGCAGTTCGTCAGCCAACAGGGTCTGGTGCAGGCCTCGGGATCTTCGACGGACCTCGCCATCTCGGGCGACGGCTTTTTCGTGGTGTCCAACAAGGGCGCTGGACTGTCGGCCGCGGATGCCCGTGCCTTCACCCGCTCCGGCTCGTTCACCGTCGATGCCGACGGCTTCCTGGTGAACAAGTCGAATTTCTACCTTCAGGGCTGGCCGGTAAAGCCGGACGGCAGCTTCGACATCAACCCGTCGGACCTGTCGAAGATGAACTCGATCAATGTGAAGAACCTTGGCTCTGCGGTGGCGCCGACCACCAACATCGGGATCAGTGCAAACCTCAACAAGGGCGGCGTCGTTTCAGCCGGCGAGGCTGCCTACAACAACGCCACCGCCGCCTCGATGACCGACTACGCGACGGACCCCCTGACCGGCACCAAGCCTGATTTCGTGATCGAGACCAATGTCATCGACTCGACCGGCGGATCGCGGAAGGTGGCGATCGCCCTGTTGAAGGACGACAGCGCCAATCCCAACAGCTGGCATGCGGAAATCTATTCGATTCCCACGACCGATGTGACCACCGGCGGTCGCCCCGGTCAGCTGGCCAAGGGCGATCTCAAGTTTAAGCAGGATGGCACCATCGACCTGGCGACGTCGACACTGTTCGGCGTGGCCGGTGCCGCAGCGCAATTGGTGCTCGCCGCGTCAGGCACCGGCGCCACGCCGCGCTGGTCAAACACATTGGGCGTCGCGGCCCAGACTCTAGATTTCGACCTCTCCAAGGTCTCGCAATACACGGCCACCTCGACGGTCAATGCCGTCAGTTCCAATGGCGCGGGCGTCGGCAACATCGTCTCCATCGATGTCGACAGCGAGGGCATCATTTCGGCGATCTACGACAACAGCCAGATCCGCAAGATCGCCAAGGTCGGCATCGCCACCTTCCCCAATGCCGACGGATTGCAGGCCATCAGCGGCAACGCCTATCGCAGCAGCCTGCCCGCCGGACAGCTGACGGTGAAGGAAGCCGGCGTCGGTGGTGCAGGGCGCGTTTCCCCGTCCAGCCTCGAAGCTTCAACGGTTGATCTCTCTGCCGAATTCACAGGACTGATCCAGACACAGAAAGCCTACTCGGCTTCATCCAAGATCATCACAACCGCAGATCAGATGTTGGAAGAACTAATCAACATCAAGCGATAGTAATAATTCCTAATTGAACATGAATGATTGAGCCAAGCTACACCGTGCCAATTTGGAACACTGGGAAAAACATGGTTACCCGTTTCTTTACTAAGGCGATTCAGCCGTCGTTAGGAGCCATTGGGTATGCTTCACATCAATCAGTGATGGTGAGGCGCTAGAAAGCCCATGTTGCAACAACAACCGACGCGCACGAACAGCCGCGGCGAATCCTATGTGATCGGCCCGACGGGGGCGCCGCTAACGCGGAACGATCTGCCTCCACCGAACACCGGCCGCTGGGTCATCCGGCGCAAGGCCGAGGTGGTCGCGGCCGTTCGCGGCGGCCTCATCTCGCTGGAGGAGGCGCTTGAGCGTTACTCGCTGACCAGCGACGAGTTCGTTTCCTGGCAACGCTCGATCGAACGACACGGGCTGGCCGGTCTTCGCACCACCCGCCTGCAGCAATATCGCTGAGTTGACCTGAGTCTCAGATCGATTTCAGTCGAAGAGCGGCCGCGCCCCTGACCCCTGGGCGCGGCCGTTTGTCATTTCAGGGCAGCCGGCGCACCACGACGGTGATCCGCTCGCGCTGGCCGGGCCTGCGCTCGACCAGCAGGCGCGCCACCTGGGCGTCATCGTGGAAGGCATAGCCTTTGATGGCATCCAGGATCGCTTTGGCGAGATTGTCGAGATCCAGCCAGGGTGGGTCGCCCACATACTCCATGCCGATCTCGACCGAGAAGTCGCCCCAGGCCGGTCGGGAACCGCGCCAGGCCTTCCGGAAGAACTCATAAATCAACGGCTTGTAGTATTTGCCCTGAGTGGTCAGGCCGTCGACCGACAGCTCCAGCACACCCTCGGCCTCCCGGGCTCTAACCTTGCCATGCTGGGTCCAGTCATCGGTCACGGTGACGTAGAGATTCCTGCATCCTGTGCAGCGCTGGCCAGCCGACGATCCAAGGTCGCCAACGGCAAATTCAATCGGATGGCCAGCGCGAGATAGGCTGCATCATAGATTGTGAGGTCGTGTCGATCCGAGAGTCGCGTCAGTCCGGCTGGGTCCACCTGAACGTCCCAGTCTATGGAGAGTTTGGCGAAATCTTCCAGCAGCACATCACGATGCGTCGTCGTCAGCAGGCCGCGCCGAATTCGATTTCGCAGCCCGTTCGGCACCTCAAGGCCCATCAACAGGGGTGCCGCAGCGCCGTCGCGGTTTACATGCTCAATCAGCAGGTCAGCTTCCGCTGCACGCTCGTCGCGCAACAACCAGGCGAGAACCGTCGAGGCGTCCAGAATAACCGCCGTCAATATCGACGCCCCGCCTCGATATCGGCCCGGAGTTCCTCGACGGTCGTGGTGAACTCCATCTTCTCGCGCCGCTCGCGAACCCGCTTCATCAACGCCGCAGCCTCTTCGGGCGACAAGCGCTTGCGGATGGCGTTCAGGGTGGCCACGGGCTCGCCGCGTTTGGTGATCACCACTTCTTCACCGCGCCTGGCGGCTTCCAGCAGTTCCGACAGCCGGTTCTTGGCTTCCAGCACGCCGACCCGCATTGCCCTGCTCCTAGCTATGTATCTGGCTATATGCGCCCGCCTCCGCCAGATCGCAACGGTCTTGCAGTCTCCCGCCGTGGCGGTAAACCGTTCTACGGCTGCAGCAATGGGGACTTATCGATGAGCGCGACCCGCACGGAAACCGACACCTTCGGCCCCATCGAGGTGGCGAACGACGTCTACTGGGGGGCCCAGACCCAGCGCTCGATCGGCAACTTCAAGATCGGCTGGGAGAAGCAGCCCAAGCCCGTGATCCGGGCGCTGGGCATCGTCAAGCGCGCGGCCGCCGAAGCCAATATGGAACTGGGCAAGCTGGATCCCGAAATCTGCAAGTACATCGTGCTGGCCGCGCAAGAGGTCATCGATGGCAAGCTGGACGACCACTTCCCGCTGGTGGTGTGGCAGACCGGCTCCGGCACGCAGTCCAACATGAACGCTAACGAGGTGATTTCGAACCGCGCCATCGAGATGATGGGCGGCGTGATGGGTTCCAAGAAACCGGTCCATCCCAACGATCACGTCAACATGAGCCAGTCGTCCAACGACACCTATCCGACGGCCATGCACATCGCCTCGGCCGAGGAGGTCGCCCGGTCGGTGATGCCGGCCCTGGAGCATCTGCATGCGGCGCTGAAGAAAAAATCCGACCAGTTCGCCCACATCATCAAGATCGGCCGCACCCACACCCAGGACGCCACGCCGCTGACGCTGGGCCAGGAGTTCGGCGGCTATTCCCACCAGATCGCCATGTCGGTGCGGCGGATCAAGGAGACGCTCTACGGCCTCTATGAGCTGGCCCAGGGCGGCACCGCGGTCGGCACCGGCCTGAACGCCCCCATCGGCTTTGCCGAGCTGGTGGCCAAGAAGATCGCCAACATCACCAAGCTGCCGTTTGTGACCGCGCCGAACAAGTTCGAGGCCCTGGCCGCCCACGACGCCATGGTGTTCAGCCACGGCGCGCTGACCGCAGCGGCCGGCGCCCTGTTCAAGATCGCCAACGACCTGCGGTTCCTGGGGTCCGGGCCCCGTGCCGGCCTAGGCGAACTGGCCCTGCCGGAGAACGAGCCCGGCTCCTCGATCATGCCCGGCAAGGTCAATCCCACCCAGGCTGAGGCCCTGACCATGGTCTGTGCTCACGTCATGGGCAACCAGACCGCCATCGCGTTTGCCGGCAGCCAGGGCCATTTCGAGCTCAACGTGTTCAACCCGGTGATGGCCTACAACTTCCTGCAGTCCTGCCGCCTGATCGCCGACGCCTCGATCTCGTTCACCGACAACATGGTGGCCGGCACTGAAGCCCGCGAGGACAACATCAAGGCCAACCTGGAACGCTCGCTGATGCTGGTGACGGCGCTCAATGGTAAACTCGGCTACGACAATTGCGCCAAGATCGCCAAATCCGCCCACAAGAACGGCACGACCCTGCGGGAAGAGGCCGTTGGTGGCGGGTATCTGACGAATGCCGAGTTCGACGAATATGTGCGGCCCGAGAAGATGATCTCGCCGGGGTGACCGCCACCCATTGACCCCGCCGCCGAACCGGCGCGTGAAGGTCCATGGCCAAGGAAACCGTCTACATCGTCCAGTCCTATGTCGCCGGGCGCGGCAAGGCGCTGAAGGCCGAGCAACAGGTCGGGTGCAAGACCGCCGAGGAGGCGCGGCGCAAGGCCGAGCGCCTGGGCCCGTTGCGCCCGGCGGTGGTCGCCTTTTCCGCGACTGCCGACACCGAGCTCGGCGACTACGACGAAAACCCACTGATCCTGTTCCGCTCGGGGCCGCTGCCACATCCGTTCTCGGAGTGAGGTGACGGACGGCGCGGACCGGGCTATCGTAGGCACATGGGCAAGGTCGAACTAAAGATCGAGATTGACGCTGACCTGCTGGCGCAAGCACGCGATGCCGGCCTGCCGATTGACCGTTTGGCGGCCCAGAGCCTCAGGCGGGCGTTAGCCGAAACCCAGCCTTACCTGGGACTCTCCGATGATGAAAAAGCTTTCAGATGGGCGCAGGAGAATGCCGAAGCGCTGGAGGCACAGCGCGCTCGCATTGAGGCTTTCGGCGTTTTTGGAGAGGATCTCAGGACCTGGTGATCCGTCAATTCGATCTTGTCGAGAATCCGTCCCGTCACTCCCGGTCGCTGTATCCATTCCTGGTGGTCCTTCAATCGCACCATCTGGACGCATCACATCTGACGGTCGTGGCACCGGTCCTGCCGCGCACCGCCCCGGCGGTCACCTTGACGAGCGTGGCCTTCGATTTTCAGGACCGACAATACTATTTGCTGGTCGGTGAACTCACCAGCATCGACGCCCACTTGGTCAGGTCTGCGGTTGGCTCCGTGAGAAGTCATGAAGACGCCATCCGACGCGCCCTGGAACGGGTATTTTCTGGCTTCTAGGCCCGGCGCATCACCGCGAAGTCGGCCAGGTCCTGCATCGCCGGGCGCCATGAGTTGGATCCGAAGTCCGAGATCGCCGCCTTGGCGCTGTCGGCGTAGCGGGCGGCCAGGGACAGGGTCTCTTCCAGCGCGCGGGTTTCACGCATCAGCCCGCACGCCCGCTCCAGATCGCCGTCCGTCTGCTCACGGCGGTCGATGGTGCGGACCCAGAAATCGCGTTCCGTGGACGCCGTGCGGGCCATGGCCAGCAGCAGCGGCAGCGTGACCTTGCCTTCGCGGAAATCGTCGCCGGGGTTCTTGCCCAGGGTCTTGGCATCGCCGGAGTAGTCCAGGGCGTCGTCGATCAGCTGGAACGCCAACCCCAGATCCTGACCGAACTTGCGCATGGCGCGGCAGTGTTCGGGAGAGGCACCGGCAGAGACCGCGCCGGCTTCGGCGGCCGCTGCAAACAGTTCGGCAGTCTTGGCCTTGATGATCTCCAGATAGACGTCCTGGCTGAGGTCGAGATCGTGGCTGCGGGTCAGTTGCAAGACCTCGCCCTCCGAGATCACCCGGCTGGCCCGCGCCAGGATCTCCAGCGCCGACATCGACCCGGCGTCCACCATCAGCTCGAACGCGCGGGCGAACAGGAAGTCACCCACCAGCACGCTGGCTGGCGCACCCCAGATCAGGTGCGCGGCCACCCGGCCCCTGCGCAGCTGTGAGGAATCCACCACGTCGTCGTGGAGCAGAGTGGCGGTGTGAATGAACTCTACGGCCGCAGCCAGTTTCAGGCAGGCGTCGTCGCGGGCGCCGCAAAGCCGCGCCGCCGCGATCGTCAGCAGGGGCCTCAGCCGCTTGGCCGACCCGGCGATCAGGTGATCGGCCAGGGCCGGGATCACCGGCACCGGACTGTCCATATGCAGCCGGATCAGGCCGTCAACAGCCCGCATGTCCGGACCCGCGAGCTTGAGCAGCAGGTCCAGTGAGGGGGGTTCGGCAATGGCCTGGGCAGCTTCCAAGCAGAGTTTCCTGTCTCGACGCGACCGCCTGCCACCCAGTCGCCGTTTGCCGGGACAATGCGGACGCGATAGGGCACGGTCAATATCCGAAGGCTTTACGCCTCTCCCCCGTTGACTCCAAGGCTTGCCGTTATGGATGCCGTCACCAATGACCACCTGCTGAACGGTCGCGTTCAGCTGCGCCAGCCCGTGCGCGGCTATCGCGCCGGCCTGGACGCCGCGCTGCTGGCGGCGGCCTGCGACGCCAAACCCGGCCAGCGGGTGCTGGAGGCCGGCTGCGGCGCGGGCGGGGCGTTACTTGCGGCAGCATCGCGTTGTCCCGACGTCCGCTTCACCGGCGTCGAGCGGGATCCCGACGCCCTGGCGCTGGCGAGGGAGAACATCGCCCTCAACGACTGGCAGGACCGCGTCGAGGCCGTCGAGGGCGACGTCGCCGTCCGCTTCTCCAGCCTGGGTCTGGAACCCTTTGACGCCGCGATGACCAACCCGCCGTTCTTTGACGACAGCGGCGCCCTGCGCGGGCCCGCCCCTGAGCGTCGCGCCGCCTGGATGGCTGACGATGGCCTGGCCGCCTGGATCGGCTTCATGTCCAAGGGCGTCCGGGAGGGCGGCAGCCTGACCCTGATCCACCGCGCAGATCGGCTGGCCGATATCCTGGCGCTGCTAGGCGAGAAGTGTGGCGGTATCCAGATCCTGCCCATCCACCCCTTCGCGGACGAGCCGGCCAAGCGGGTGCTGGTGCGGGCGATCAAGACCGGCAAGGCGCCGCTGCGGCTCCTGCCCGCCCTGGTGCTCCATGACCGCGACGGCGACAAGCACCGGCCCGAGGTCGAGGCGATCCTGCGGGGCGAAGCGGCGATCAGCTGGGCGGCTTAACAGCTGGCCTCCCCCAGGCGCACGGTGTCGGCCAGCATCCGGTCCAGCAGGGCGAAGTCGATCTGCTCGGGTTTGCGATAGCGAATGCAGCTCTTCCCGGCGTCCAACCCCTTCATTGCCTCGGCGTGGAGCGCGTGTACGCGCGGGCTCACATAGAGCGAGACGTACTGCTTCTGGCTGTTGAAAGCGAAGGCCGGTGACGCCGCATCTCCAGCGTAAGCGGGCATGCCGTAGCGCATGGACTCGGTTTCCACACCAAAGTGCGTCAGGGCCAGATCGCGTATTCGGGCCAAAGTCGGCGCGCGTTTCGAATCTACCGCCATCAGCCAATCATCGACTGTCGACGCTGTGGACTGGACCATCGCTCAAATCTCGTTGAACTGTCTGACCATCGGATCATCGCCCGACGTTGCGAGGCGTTCAAGCCTTTCAAGCGTGGGTGCCCGCAGCTGCTGCTTAACGGCAGCAAAGGCCGGTTGCGAGGCAAGGGTCGTGACCGTCGCCAGCGCGTGCGCTTCCAGTTCGTCCATCGCGACGATCTGATCAAACACGCCACGCGCCAGGAATTCATCAGGCCCCAGGACTGCGCTGGTCAAGGTCAGTCGCCTCAGCAACCCGGGTGAGAGCTCGGCGCGGATCACCTCCAGAGGTCCTGCGGGGAACGGGACCCCGGCGCGCGCCTCGGTCAGACCCAGGCGGGCATCGCCCGAGGCTGCGATCCGCACATCGCATCCCAGTGCCAGAACCAGTCCGCCGCCCATGGCGTGGCCGCTCACCGCAGCCACGGTGGGGAATGGCAGGGCATAAAGCCTCCAGATCATCCGGGTAATCGCCAGGATCATGGCCGATTTGTCCGCGGCGCTGTAGGCGGCAAAGGCGCGGGTGTCGACGCCGGCGCTGAACACGCCGCGGGCGCCGGTGAGCACCAGCCCGCTGACGTCCGCGCCCGCCAGCGCCGCGAACGCGGCCTCCAGCGCCAGCACCATGGGCAGATCCAGCGCGTTGACCGGCGGCCGCGCCAGTCGCAGCACCGCGACGCCATCCCGATCCGCTCGCTCAATCATGGCGCCTCATCCATCCGGTCCCATAGACCGACCGCGTTTGAACCTGCTTCTTGACGCAAGGCGAGCCACCCGCCAAGGTCGTCCTCGTTCCTGATGAACGCCGCAGCAGAGGAGGAGGTCACATGTCGCCCATTGCGCCCGCAGCCCCTCGCTGCGTCACGGCTGCTGCCTGATGGGCAAGAGATCACGCAAAACCGGGATCTCCGCCGTCGACGCCTGACCGGCTTTCGACATCAAGGACAATCCCATTGCTGACTTCCTATGGCTGGAGCGACACGCTCCGGAACGACTTTGCCATCCATGCCGCCCAGGGCCTCGTGCCCGGCCGGATCATCGTGCAACAACGCGGCGGCTATCGCCTGATCACCGAACTGGGTGAGATCGACGCGCGGGCGACCGGGCCGCTGATGAAGGCGGCCTCCGACATCTCGCGCCCCGCCGCCGGCGACTGGGTAGCGGTGGAGGCCCGGCCCGGGGAGACCACCGCCCTGGTCCACGCCGTGCTGCCGCGCTCCACCGCCTTCATCCGCAAGGCGTCGGGGCCCCGCGCCGGGGCCCAGGTGGTGGCGGCCAATGTCGACGTGGCCTTCCTGGTCGCCTCGCTGAACGCCAACCTCAATCCGCGCCGGCTGGAGCGGTATCTGGTGACCACCCACGAGAGCGGGGCCAAGCCGGTGATCGTGCTGACCAAGGCGGACCTGGCCGAGTTCCTCGACGAGGACGTGGCCGAGATCGTGGCCATCGCCTCGGGCGCGCCGGTGCTGGCAATCTCCGCCCTGACCGGCCAGGGCCTGGACACCCTCGACGCCTGGCTGCAACCCGGCCAGACCGCGGTGCTGCTGGGGTCATCAGGAGCGGGCAAGTCCACCCTGCTCAATGTGCTGGCGGGCGAGGAACGGATGGCCACGCGGGAGGTCCGCGCCGCTGACGACCGCGGCCGCCACACCACCACCCACCGCGAACTGGTGCTGCTGCCGTCGGGCGCCCTGATCCTCGACACGCCGGGGATGCGGGAGCTGGGCCTGTGGGACGCCGACGAGGGGGTCTCGGCCACCTTCGGCGACATCGAGGAACTGGCCACCCATTGCCGGTTCCGCGACTGCAGCCACGGCGAGGAACCCGGCTGCGCCATCCAGGCCGCCATCGACGACGGCAGCCTGGACCCCGGGCGGCTCTACAGTTTCGAGAAGCTGCAGGCGGAACTGGCTTTTGATCGGCGGCGACAAGACCCGCTGCTGGCGCAGGAGCACAAGAAACTCTGGGCCTCACGGCACAAGACCAGCAAGGCGTGGATCAAACAGAAGCGTCGGATGCCGGACGAATAGGAAGGCGAGGCGGTGCCGCCTTACCCGTCGTCGGCGAGTTCCATGCTGGGGTAGAGCCAGCTGTCGGGCGGCGGGGCCAGGGTGTCCCAGTCGGGATTGTATCGCAGACCGAAGCGGCGGCAGACGTCGACGACCAGTCGCTCGACGGGCGAACTGGCAAACGCCGGGTCAGCCGCGCAGAAGGTCACCTCCTCGGCGATGCGATCCCGAAGGCCGGCAGCCTGGGGTCGGTCGAGACGCTCGGTCTCGCGTTCATTCCAGACGATCCGCTGGATCGCCCGCTGCAGGACCGCGCGGCGGCGGTCGGCCTCTGCCCTGCCCGCGGCATCTGGCACGACCGGCTTCGTCGCCTCAGGCTGTACCCGCTTGCGATAGGCCATGGTGGGGCTCTCGGCGGTCAGATCGACGCGCCGTCCGTGATGCACATGATGGTTCTCCCAGCCCTGGGCCAGGCGCGCACGCAGCGCGATGGACTGACGCAACGAGCGGGTGACGCGATTGTAGGATCGCGTGATGTCAGCCGCCTTCCCGGCGTCGGCCTCGGCCATCGCCTCGCC
>JANNFM010000293.1:0-9519 GCA_031379795.1 Alphaproteobacteria bacterium | reverse complement strand
CCCCTCACAGAATAACACCCTGTTTTACTGGAATAATCGCCGCGCGACCCCTCATCCGAGCCGCTCGCGCGGCCCACCTTCTCCCACAAGGGGCGAAGGAAAAGTACAGCCATATTCGACGTTGTGTGAATGCCGTAGCGTTGGCACGGGGGAGGAACTAGACGTTTCTGTTCCTCACCCGTGTAAACGGGGGAGGGGGACCACGAAGTGGTGGAGGGGGCGCTGGTGCCGCTGCCCCCTAAACCAGCCCCTTGCCCGCGTCGTCGATGATCGTACCCAGGTCGCGCGTATTCCCGGCCATGATCATCTCGTTATGGGCCCTGCCGAGGGTGCGGGTCGCCGTGGTGGTCTTCGACTTGCAGGTTCTCGTCGCCACTATCACGGACATGGCAGGCTTTTGGCACCGCCCCTGCTACGGACCTGCCGAGTCGGAGACAAACCCCCCGGAGCTAGATGACGCGATGTGTCCTTCGCCTCGAGCGTTGTGATCTGCCAGAGTTGCTCTAGCCTACTCTGCAACTTGGAGCCTCGGAGTTGCGCAGGGTGAAACCCTTGAAGGCTGTCATCGCGGGCATGGTCCTGGCCGGAGCCACCGCCCATGCGCCCGTGGCTTTGGCCGCTGATCCGCGAGCCGAGGATGCTGTCGATCTGTTCATGGATGCGTGCGTCCAAGACATCTTCAAGTTGACGCCACGAATCACCGATCCATCGAAGATGTCGTCTGAAAGAATGCCTGAGCGTTTTGTCGGTATATTCTCCCAGGCAACGGCTTACAATAAAGAGATCGTCCGGATGCTTGAGAACAGCAAGCACGGCTTGCCTATCTGGCAGTTCGAATTCAGGCGATCACGGGCCAGGGTCTGGACCCTCCTCGGGTCCGGCCGCGGCTGCATGGTCGTCGTGAGCAATGCGGATGAGGCGGACGTTCAGGCAGCTTTTCAGCGCGGCATTCAGCGTGCGGCCGCAGAAGGGCGCGCCATGCTGACTTCGCGAGAGGAGACGTTACCCAAGCGAAAGAGTGTGACCGAGCAATCGTGGGAACTGAAATCGGACAACAGGAGGGTCGTTCTCTCGATCTGGACCTCGCAGAACGTTGGGGCACAGCACGCGATGTCCCTGGTCCCGCTACCCTAGGGTCTGGACGCGATCAAGGTCGCGGAAGAAAGCTGTCAGCCCGGCCCCGCGCCGAGATACACTGGCAGGTCGTCGTCGATTGGCCACCAGTCGGCGGCCGAGGCGGTCTGGCTGTGCAGGCCGACTTCCAGCCCTGCGGTGTCGTCGAGGCTGCCGGCGCGCAGGCGCAGGGTCTCTGGCGTCTCGTCGCGCTGGCTGAACAACGGCCCCCCGCAGGCGCCGCAGAACACCCGCCGCTTGCCCGGTGAGGCGCGGTAGTCCTTCATCGCCTCCGCGCCCTGGACCAGCCGGAAGTCGGTCGTGGCCACCGGGATATTGGCGCCGAACGGTCCGCCCTGGGCCTTGCGGCATTGGCCACAGTGGCAGAGCTGGATCGGAGCCAGTTCGCCTGTCACCTCATAGCGCACGGCACCACAGAGGCATCCACCGGTCCGGGCCATGGCAGCCTAAACCAGCCCCTTGCCCGCATCATCGATGATGGTGCCCAGGTCGCGGGTATCCCCGGCCATGATCATCTCGTTGTGGGCCTTGCCGGACGGGATCATCGGGAAGCAGTTCTCTTCCTTGGTCACCCGGCAGTCGAACAGCACCGGCTTCTTCACCGCGATCATTTCCAGGATCTTGTCGTCCAGTTCGTCCGGCGTTTCGGCGCGGAAGCCGACGCCGCCATAGGCCTCGGCAAGTTTCACGAAGTCGGGCAGGCTGGAGGAATAGGTGTGGGAATAGCGCTCACCGTGCAGCAGCTGCTGCCATTGGCGCACCATGCCCATCCACTCGTTGTTGAGGATGAAGATCTTGATCGGCAGGTCGTACTGAATGGCCGTCGAGATTTCCTGCATGGTCATCTGCACGCTGGCGTCGCCGGCGATGTCGATGACCAGGCTGTCCGGGTGCGCCATCTGCACGCCGACGGCGGCCGGCAGGCCGTAACCCATGGTGCCCAGGCCGCCTGAGGTCATCCAGCGGTTGGGCTCGTCGAAGTGATAGAACTGGGCCGCCCACATCTGGTGCTGGCCCACCTCGGTGGTGATGTAGGTGTCGTGGCCCTTGGTCAGTTCGTAGAGGCGCTGGATGGCGTACTGCGGTTTGATCAACTTGCTGTCCGGGCGATAGCCAAAGCTGTTGCGGGCCCGCCAGACGTCGATCTGGGCCCACCAGTTCTTCATGGCGGCCTTGTCGGTGTTGAGGTTGCGCTGCTTCCAGGCCGCGATCATGTCGGCCAGAACATTGCCGGCGTCGCCGACGATGCCGATGTCGGCGCGCACGTTCTTGCCGATCGAGGAGGCGTCCACGTCGATGTGGATCTTTTTCGATCCCGGTGAGAAGGCGTCGAGGCGGCCGGTCACCCGATCATCAAAGCGCGAGCCGATGGCCACCATCACGTCACAGTCGTGCATGGCGTTGTTGGCCTCGAAAGACCCATGCATCCCCAACATGCCCAACCATTGCGACCCCGAGGCCGGATAGGCACCAAGGCCCATCAGCGTGGACGTCACCGGCGCACCGGTCAGGGCCGCAAATTCCCGCAGCAGTTCCGACGCCTGCGGCCCGGAATTGATGACCCCGCCGCCGGTGTAGAAAATCGGCCGCTTGGCCTTGGCGATCATGGCGACAGCCTCGGCAATCTTGCCGGCGTCACCCTTCACGCGGGGGCTGTAGCCATGGGTGTGCTTGACGTCGGCAGGGCCCAGATAGGTCGCCTTGGCGAACTGCACATCCTTGGGGATGTCGATGACCACCGGGCCGGGGCGACCCGTCGTGGCGATGTGGAACGCCTCGTGCAGGATGCGCGGCAGGTCCTCGACCGACTTCACCAGATAGTTGTGCTTGGTGCACGAGCGGGTGATGCCGACGGTGTCGCACTCCTGGAATGCGTCGGTGCCGATCAGGTGGGTGGCGACCTGGCCGGTGATGACGATCATCGGGATCGAGTCCATCAACGCGTCGACGATGCCGGTGATGGCGTTGGTGGCGCCGGGGCCGGACGTCACCAGCACCACGCCGGGCTTGCCCGTCGAGCGCGCATAACCTTCGGCCGCATGCGTCGCACCCTGCTCGTGGCGCACCAGCACGTGAGTAAGGCGCTCCTCGGCATAGAGGGCGTCATAGATCGGCAGCACAGCGCCGCCCGGATAGCCGAACAGTACCTCGACGCCGTTGTCGATCAGCGCGCGCACGACCATCTCCGCGCCGGAGAGGGTGTCGGTCTGGGCTTCTATCGTCTGGTGAGCGGTCATTTGGAGTGGCCTGGCTTCAGAAAAGGGGACGATTGGACATTAAAAAAGGCCCGCTGGGGGCCTGTGGACGAGCGACCGGTCGGTCCTGACATCTCTGCCAGTCCGTTACGGCCGCCCGGGAAGTACGAGAACGTTGCGCACGAGAATTCCTCGAAATTCAGGGAACTGCATGTGCCATGCCCGGGTCAGGTCGTCAAGCCGGGGTTGAGGGCAAGAAACTGCCTCCAGTGGTCGTCTGGGTCGAGGCCGGTCAGGCGCGGCCAGTCCGGTGTCTGGCCCCGCGCCCAGGTCATCTGGCGTTTGGCATAGTGGCGCGTGTCCTGTCGGGCGGTGGTCAGGGCGGCTTCGAGGGGCGTGTCACCGCGCAGGGGGGCGGCCAGTGGCTGAACGCCCACGGCCTTGAGCGCGGGCAGGGCGGGGTCGAGGTTGCGATCCAGAAGCCGCTGGACCTCCGCCAGCGCACCGCCGGCGACCATGGCGTCGAGGCGGGCGTTACACCGCGCATATAGCGCCTCGCGCGGTGGCTCCAGCGTCACGGCGCGCCAGCTTCCGGCCGTAAGGGCACCTTCGGAGGCGACATGATGGTCGCTCAAGGACTTGCCTGTCGCCGCATAGACTTCCCATGCCCTCGCCAGGCGCTGCCGGTCGCCGGGGCTGATGCGGGCGGCGGCCCTCGGATCGACATCCGCCAGCCGTGCGCGGAACGTCGCTTCGCCCAACACCTCGAATTCGAGGTCGACGCCCTGTCGCACCTTGACCGGAATAGCGGGAATCTCAGAAAGTCCTTGGGTCAGGGCGCGGAAGTAGAGGCCGGTCCCACCCACCAGGATTGCGTCGCGGCCCCGCGCCCGTATCTCCCCGATTACGTCGAGCGCCGCCCGCTGCCAGCGACCCACCGACCAACCTTCTGCCGCGTCGACCGTGCCAAACAGGTGATGCGGCGCCCGGGCCATTTCGGCGTCGTCGGGCCGCGCCGTGAGAACCCGCAGGTCGGCATAGAGCTGCAGGGCGTCGGCGTTGACGATCTCACCGCCGGTCGCCTCCGCCAGCCGGAGCGCCAGGGCCGACTTGCCACTTGCCGTTGGGCCGGAGATCAGCCAGATGCGGGGTTCCATGATGCTCGTCCTTACCACCATCCTGCCGCACGTCACCGCAAACGTCGACGTGGAAGCCGCCGTTACGGTTCTGGAGGAGATGGGTGTTCGCGTCGGCCAGTCCGAGGACCTCGGGGCGGTGGACGGTCTGGCGGCTGATACCTTTCTCGAAGCCGATGACCTGGCGATGCTTCGTCCCCTGGTCACCGGACTGCTGGCGGGCAAGGCGGTCGACTTCTGCCTGCAGCCGGCCATCGGTCGGCGCAAGCGCCTTCTGATCGCCGACATGGATTCCACCATCATCAACGTCGAGTGCATCGACGAACTGGCGGACTTCGCCGGCGTGAAGGCCCAGGTCTCCGAGATCACCGAGCGCGCCATGCGCGGCGAACTGGATTTCGAGGCGGCGCTGAGGGAACGCGTCTCCATGCTCAAGGGCCTGCCGCTGGCCGACCTGCAGCGGGCCTATGATGAGCGCGTGCGGCTCAATCCCGGCGCCCGGACGCTTGTGCGCACCATGACGTCGCACGGGGCCAAGGCATTCCTGGTTTCGGGCGGTTTCAGTTTCTTTACGAGCCGCGTGGCCCAGGCCGCCGGCTTCGACGCCAACCGCGCCAATACCCTGATTGAGGCCGGCGGCGTGCTGGCTGGCACCGTGGGCGAGCCGATCCTGGGCCGCGAGGCCAAGCTGGCGGCGCTGCGGGAAGAGGCCGCTAGCCTCGGCATCCCGCTGTCGGCGACGCTGGCGGTCGGCGACGGCGCCAACGACCTGGCCATGATCGAGGCCTCTGGCTTGGGGGTCGCCTACCGCGCCAAACCCATCGTGGCGGCCCAGGCCCACGCCAAGGTCGACCACACGGATCTGACCTCGCTGCTCTATTTCCAGGGCTATCGGGCCGATGAGTTCGTAACGGACTGAAGCGTCACGTGATTTCCTCCGGCGTCCGAACGCCGGTACAGCCCGATCATGAGTTTCCCCCGCACGATCCGCGCCGTGGTCTTCGATATGGACGGCCTGCTGGTTGACACTGAAACGGTGGTGTACCGCGCCATGCAGCGCGCCACGATCGGCACCGCCGACGAGTTCCCGATGTCGACCTTCCTGCAGATGGTGGGCCTGCCCAATCACGCCAGCGACGCGATTGTGATCAATCACTTCGGTGCGGGTTTTGATCTGGCCGGGTGGAATGCCGCGGTCAGCGCCCACTTCCGGGAGGAACTGGCGGCCGGGATTGCGCTGAAAGCAGGGGTGCTGGAAATTCTTGATCACCTCGACGAGATCGGCATGCCGCGCGCCATCGCCACCTCATCCAGTCTGGAGAGTGTGCGCGCCAGCCTGGGGCCGCACGGGATCGTCGAGCGCTTCCACGCCCTGATCACCCGCGACGTTCAGGACAATCACAAGCCCCACCCCGAGCCGTTCCTGAAGGCCGCCGCCGCGCTGGGGATCGATCCCGCCGACTGCCTGGCCCTGGAAGACAGCCACAATGGAGTCCGATCTGCCTCATCCGCGGGGATGATGACCGTCATGGTGCCGGACATGCTGGATCCCACCGAAGAGATGCACAGCCTCTGCGTCCGCATCGCCCGCGACCTGCATGAGGTGCAGGCGATGCTGGTGGCCCAGGCCTAACGCCCCGACGGGCCGCGCTGGAAGTATTTGAAGAACGCACTGTCCGGCGACAGCACCATCGTCGTCTGGCCGTCGGCGAAGCTCTGTTCGTAAGCCTGCATGGATCGGAAGAAGGCGGCGAAGGACGCGTCACGGCCATAGCTCTGGGCGAAGATCCGGGTGCGCTGGGCGTCGCCCTCACCGGTGACCTGACCCGCGGTCTGGCGTGCGGTGGAGAGTGTGATAGCGACCTCCTTGTCGGCGCCGGCGATGATCTCGCGCTTCTGCTGTTCGCCGACCGCGCGGACGCGGGCGGCTTCCTGCTGACGTGAGGTCGCCATCCGCCGGAACACGGCTTCGCGGTTCTGGGCCGGAAGATCGGCGCGACGGATCCTGAGGTCGATCACCTCGATGCCGAGGCTGGACGCCTTGGCCCGCCGGGCGACGTCGACCTTGGCTTGCTGCATCAACTGGGCGCGGCGACCGGAGATGATCTCGCGCGCCGTGGCGGAACCCAGCACCTGACGCAGCGACGAGTTCACCAGACGCTCGATCCGGTCGGCGGCGATCTGCTCGTCGCGAAGGGTATTGTAGAACTGGCGCGGCTCGGAAATCCGGTATCGGATGAAGGCGTCAACCACCAGCCGCTCCTGAAGCGAGGTGATGACCTCTTCCTGGGCCGCTTCCAGGGCGATGTTGCGCCGATCGAACCGGATGATGTTCTCGACGAAGGGGGCTTTCATATTGAGACCAGCTTCGGTGCCCTTGTCATTGATGGTCCGCACGGGATCTCCGAGACGAACCACGACGACCTGCTCGCGCTGATCCACAATGATGAAGGTGTTGGCGGCGACGACCACCGCCGCGACGATGGCGACCAGCCAGAATACGAGACGATTGCTCATTGGGCGGCCTTCCCGGCGGCTTGCGGCGGTCGGGCGTCGATCTGCGGCGCCGCCACCACGGGCACCCTTGAGCGGAACACATCTGGCGGCAGGATGATCGGGGCGCTGGCGCCCTTGGCGTCGATCACAACCTTGTTCGACCGGGCGAGAATCCGTTCCATGGACTCGATGTAGAGGCGATCACGCGTCACACCCGGTGCCCGCCGATACTCGGCATAGATCTGGTTGAAGCGGGCGGTTTCGCCCTGGGCGTCGCGCACGGTCTGCTCGCGATAGCCCTGCGAGGCCTGCAGCACCTTCGACGCGTCACCCTTGGCCTCGTTGATCACCCGGTTGCGGTAGGTGTTGGCTTCGTTGATCGCGCCGGCTGCGTCCTGCTCGGCGTTGTTCACTTCGCGGAAAGCCGAGACGACTTCGGGCGGCGGGTTGGCCGACCGGATCTGGACTTCCACAATTGTGATGCCCGATCTCCAGCTGTCGAGAGTCCGTTGCATCAGGTCGGCGGTCTGAAGCTGAACCTGCCCGCGGCCGGTCGAGATAATGGGCTGCAGCGGCGTCTTGCCGACGATCTCACGCATGGCGCTCTCCGCCACAGCCTTGATGGCCTCATCGGGCGCGCGGGTCGAGAACAGGTAGGCCTTGGGGTCCGCCACCCGCCAGGTGATGCTGAAATCCAGGTCGATGATCTGCTCATCGCCCGTCAACATCAGGCTCTCCTTCGGCGCGTCACCTTCGGCCTGTCCACCGACGTCGGTCCGCCGCAGAGATGTGACCGAGACTTTTTCAACGCGTTCGATCGGAAAGGGGAGGCGGTAATTCGGGCCTGGCCCAGATATTCGCGAGTACGATCCAAACGTCAGCACCACGCCGCGCTCGCTGGGTTGGACAATGTAAAAGCCTGAAAGCGCCCACAGGGCGACGACGCCGCCGCCGACCAGCATCAAGGCACCAGGCTTGACGCCGCCAGGCCCACTGAACATGTCCCTCAGCCGCCGTTGAAGGCGCTCAAGCACCTCATTCACGTCAGGACCGCCCGGTCCACGCGGGCCACGGCCGCCGCCTTGGGGGCTTTTGGGTGGATTCTTTCGGTCTCCGTCGCCACCGGAAGGGGTGCCCCAGGGGCCGGGGTTGGCATTATCGTTCCAAGGCATCAGCCGGTACGTATCATCCGTGGGCCATCCGTCCATAAAGCCCACAGTGGGCTTGTAAACCGGCGCAGTGAGCCGGATATGAGACCCCACCCACTGGAAGGCAAGTGCAAGCGCATGAGTGAATTTGCGGGACCCGACCGTACGGCCATTCTCAAGGCCCTTGATCAGGTCGTCGATCCGAAGTCCGGCACGGGTTTGACCAGCGCCGGACTGGTGCGCGGACTGGTGCTGCGCGGGGGTCGCGTAGCCTTCATGCTGGAGGTTGCGCCGGGCGATATCGATGCCTACCGGTCGGTGCGTGATCGCGCCGAGAGCGTTCTGGCCGACCTTGACGGGGTTGAATCTGCCCAGGTCGTGCTGACCACCGAGGTGCAGGCCCCCAGTGCTGCGCCGCCGCCGACCGGGCCCGGTTTCAAGGTCAGCCCCCGTCGACCGCAGCCCGGCGAAACCCCGCCAGCACGCCGTGCGCGCATCGCAGAGGACCCGGGTGCCGCGCTACATCCCATGGTCAGCGCCGAACACCCGCCTCATGTGAAAAAAGTCATTGCCATCGCCAGCGGCAAGGGCGGGGTGGGCAAGTCCACCGTATCGGTCAACCTGGCGGCGGCGCTTGCGGTGCTGGGCTACCGGGTGGGCCTGCTGGACGCCGACATCTATGGCCCCTCGGCTCCGACCATGCTGGGGATCACCGAGGGAGATCCGACCTTTGACGCGGAAAAACGCCTCAATCCGATGGAGGCGTGGGGGGTCAAGGTGATGTCCATTGGCTTCATCGTCGAGCCCGGCACCGCCAATATCTGGCGTGGGCCGATGGCGTCCTCGGCCCTGCGCAGCCTGATGAATTCGAATTGGGGCACAGAGCAGGAGCCCCTGGATGTTCTCGTCATCGACCTGCCGCCCGGCACTGGCGATATCCAGCTGACTTTGGTGCAAAAGCTGAAGATGGACGGTGTGGTGATCGTCTCTACCCCGCAGGAGATCGCCCTGATCGACGCGCGCCGCGCCGCCCAGATGTTCGAAAAGACCGGTGCGCCGATCCTGGGCGTGGTCGAGAACATGGCCTATTTCGCTGACAGCTCCGGGGCCCGCATCCCGATCTTCGGCACCGGCGGTGCCCGGGCCGAGGCCGAAAAGCTGGGCGTGCCCTTGCTGGCCGAAATCCCGATAGAGGTGGCCCTGCGTGAGGCTTGCGACATCGGCCGCCCGCTGGTCGCGACCCACCCCGACAGTGCGGCATCCCAAGCGTTTCTCGAACTGGCGCGAAAGCTGGTTTAGCGTTGCATGCGGTAAATCGGACCTCCCCAGGGTCGTCATCCCGCGGCTCGTCCGCGGGACCCATCCCGCCGCTCGCGCACGCCTCGACATGGGTCCCGCGGACGAGCCGCG
>JANNFM010000273.1:0-7044 GCA_031379795.1 Alphaproteobacteria bacterium | reverse complement strand
ATCGCCGCATCGGATTCAGATGGGCGACCAGGTCTGGCAGCAGGCGCACGCCGAACCGCCGAACCGCGCCGGAGGCCTTGTAACCCGCCATGTGTTGATCGAAGCGCAGGTCCGGATCACGGGAGGTCTGGCCGACATAAGCGCCGTAGGCGTGAGACCGTCGCGGATCGTGAAGCAGGACCACATAGACCGAGTGGCCCGCGCCCGGTGCCCTTTTCGTCGTGGCCTTCAGGCTGAGCGCGGCCCGTTGGGCGTTGGCGTACCAGTCCGGCCGCACGCCTAGACCAAGGGAAGTCGCACGTCGGTGCGAAGTTCATCTGCAGGCGTCGTCCGCGGATCGCTCAAATAGACCTCGATTGGAGGTGCATCGCGCGGCTCTTCGCCGGACCGGGGAAACCACTGCCCATAGAACCATTCGTAAGCGCTCGTGAGCGTAGCGGGCGCGCCCATGTGGGCCATGACGGCGTACCTGCCACCTTCCAGATCAAAGCGCTCCAGTCCCTCGACAACGGCCGGGAAATCCTCAGACGTTATGACGGCCGCGTGGGCCACCAGTTCCGCCTCGGGCCTGGAGCCCGGCGCATCATGATAAACAGCGATCATGCTGCGAATGTGCGGAAAGAGATCGCGTGCCGCAAGCACGCCAATGAGCTGCTGAAAGGATCGGCCGAGGTCGGAATAGGCGCCGACGTGGCGGATGCCGGCAGCGCTAGCCGGTGGCAAGGTCTCAATGGTCACGGGGTGCATCGCATTTTCTCCTGAGCTGAGGCGAAGATCGTTCGCAAGCTGAACGCCGCGTCTGCGGAACCCGGCGTGCGTGTCGCCGTGGGCGGCGTCAAATGCGCGAGAGAAGCTGGCGAGGTTTGGATAGCCATGGCGGCCAGCGATCTCGGCGAGCGGCGCGTCCTCCGTCACAAGGGCGTTGGCGGCGGCAAGGAGCCGTAGACGCCGGACGGCTTCAGCGACGGTCTCACCGGTCATCGCGCGGAAGACCCGGTGCCAGTGGAAGCGCGACAGGCACGCCACGTCGGCCAGGGTATCCAGGCTGAGATCTCCGTCCAGGTGATCGTAGATATAGGCCAGCACACGAAGCAGCCGGGCCTCGTAGCGTAACTGATTGCCTGCCGCCGACATCCGGGGCCTCCCCGTGTTTCGTCACACTGAAGATGGTCGGAGCACGGCTCACAAGTCTTGCTGAATTGCGGCAGTCAGCACTCCAATGTCTGACCAAGCCTCCGAGGGGTCAGCCGCCAGGTCGCTTGATGCACGCCTATCCTCGCACGAACCGTGGCTCGCGTTTTTCACGGAAGGCCACCAGGGCCTCGCGATGGTCCTGACTGCGGGTGAGGATGGCCAGTTCTGTCGCAGCCATCTCGTCGGCCTGAACGGGCGACAGGTGCATGGCGGCGTCCAGGGTCCGCTTGCTGGCCTCGACCGACAGGGGCGCCCGACTGGCGATGCGCGCGGCCAGGTCCAGCGCCGCGCCGGCCAGTTGCTCGGGCGGATGAAGGGCCGTCACCAGACCCCACTGCTCGGCCTGAACGGCGTCGCTGGGCAGTCCCGTCAGCAGCAAGGCCTTGGCGCGCGCCACGCCGATCAGACGCGGCAATCGATACGTCGACGCCATCAGACCGACGTTGACCCCGGCCCCGGCGAAGCGCGCGGCGGTTGAAGCGATCCGAAGGTCACAGGCCAGGGCCAGTTCAAAGCCCCCGCCGATGCTGTGGCCATTCACGGCGGCGATGGTCGGTAGTCGCATGGCGCCCAGCCGCGCCAGCACCCGGCCGAACCCGCCAACACCCACGGGTGAGCCTGAGGTGCCATCGGAAGGGCTGCCCCGCTCCTTGAGGTCCGCGCCCGCGCAGAAGGCCGGGCCACGGCCGGTGATCACGACGACCCGCGCCTCGGTTCCGGATTCAGCGGCTTCCAGCGCCTCCAGCATCATGGCCGACATGGCCCGCCCCAGGGCGTTCATGGGTGGGCTGTCGATCTCCAGGTGCACGATGTGTTCGCGCGGGCGGGTGACGTGGACTGTGCCGCTCATGATCTGGATTCCTAGACGATATTGCGTTGACGCAGGTCGGCGATCTCGGCCTCGGAATAGCCGGCGGACGCCAGAACCGCTTCGGTGTGCTGGCCCGCTCCGGGGGCGCGGGTCCTGTAGGCCGGTTCAATGCCATCGAACTCGATCGCCTGGCCGACCACCTTGATCGGACCAACGTCCGGGTCCTCGACGGTGCGCGACATCCTCAGGTGCTGGACCTGCGGATCGGCGAACACCTCGTCGATCGAATTGACAGGCCCACACGCCACGCCACCGGCGTTGAGGCGCTCGATCCAGTCAGCCGTCGTGCGGGTGCGCATGATCGCAGCGATCTCGTCGTTCAACGCCACACGATTGCGATGGCGAGCGCCAGGCGTCGCAAACCGCCCGTCGGCCAAAAGGTGATCCGCCGCAGCCAGGGCGCAGAACTGGGCGAACATGGCGGGCCCCAGCACCGCCAGATTCACATGCCCGTCGGCCGTCACGTAAAGCCCCATGGGCGGAACGGCCGTGGGGTGGTGGTTGCCGTCCTGGGGCGGAACCACCCCGTCGATCAGCCAGCGGGCGGCCTGGAAGTCGAGCAGTGCGACCTGGGCCTGCAACAGCGAGGTCTTCACCCAGCGACCCTCGCCCGTGATCTGGCGTTCAAGCAGCGCCGTCATGATGCCGATGGTGCAGAACAGGCCAGCGGCGGTGTCGGCCACCGCGATGCCCGCGCGCACCGGCCCCTGCCCCGGAAGGCCGGTGATCGACATCAACCCGCCCATGCCCTGGGCGATCTGGTCCAGGCCCGGCCGATTGCTGTAGGGGCCATCCTGACCGAAGCCCGAGATACTGGCGTAGACGAGCCCGGGGTTGATCTTCCGCAGGGTCGCATAGTCGATGCCCAGACGATGCTTCACGTCAGGCCGGAAGTTCTCGAGCAGCACGTCGGCGTCGCGCACCAGCCGGTGCAACACTTCGCGACCGGCTTTATCCCGCACGTCCAGGGTGATGCTGCGCTTGTTACGATGGAGGTTCTGAAAGTCCGATCCGTGCCGCGATCCCACGCCGTCGCCGCGGTCGGTGACCGGCTCGATCATGATCACGTCGGCGCCCCAGTCGGCAAACTGCCGCGCCGCCGTCGGGCCGGCTCTGACCCGCGTGAGATCTATGACCTTGAGATGGGCGAGTGGCGGACGGTCACCCATGTCGAGAGCTCCTTACGGAATCTCTAGCCTAGCCTCGAAACAGGTGGCCGCAAGCCCGGTGCGTCGAGCCGCAGCGGCTTCAGCGTCGGGCGTTGAGGTCCTCGTCAAGCCTCGGACCCCGAGAGCGTGATCGGGATTGTGGCATCTGCAAAAGCAGGCTGCCGCCCAGCGCCAGTTGGATCGGGCCGTAGTCTCCCGTCAGGTGGTCGCGCAGGTCGTTAGAGATTGAGCCCTCCGGAGCCACAGGATTGCTGGCCGCAAGCGCTTCGAACCTGGCGTCATCGGCTGCGGTGTCTCCGCTGAGGTCGCCGATGCGTTCAAACATCAGGGCGCCGGCCGTGGGCGTGCGCCCAACGTCCAGGGAGGGGCCCAGGGTCAATCCGTCGATCACATCGGCGCGCGCGGTTGCTACGCCGTTGAAGACGCCGAATAACAGCGCGCCGCTGGTGATATCCACCGCGATACAGAACAGCTGGTTATGAATGGGCAGGAACCACCCTTCGACCACAGTGCCACCAGACCCCAGGCGCATCGTCAGCAGGCCGGTTTCATCCAGGCGGATCATGCCGTGTTCATGCAGGAATCGGCCAGGTTGCATCGCAAAGGGTCGTGTGGACCTGAAAAACCCTTCATAGGCGGCGCCGCGGAGGGCTGTCGTGGCGCGAATCTGGTCGAGATTCGCCAGGGGCAAGCCGCCGGCCTTCAAGCCGGAGGAAACGCCCGGAACGGCAACCGGGTCCGCGCCAATCAGGTCCGCCAGTCCGGCCAGGTCCCGGTCCCAACTGAGAACCGTGAAATTGGGCGCCCGACGCGCGATCTGTGCAGTCAGCAGCGTGAGATTGTGCTCGGAGGGCGACGCCGCACCGGTAACCCAGCGTCCAACCACAGATTTGTCGACGCCAAGGTCAGCCGCAAGCCGACCGCGACTCATCGAGAACGCCTTCAAAACAAAGCTGAGTTTGGCGGAAAACGGCTCTGACATCCGTGGCGGGTATAGCGCAAAAAAGATGAAAATCCGATGTATTTCAAAGAGCAATCTGCCAGCCTGACAGGTGCCCAACTTGCACATTTTGTCCCGAAGCCAGGGATCTGGGCCCGAATGTCGGGGTGCCAAGGACGGGTGCAGAGGTCGCGCACCTAGTCCTTGGCCAGAAACGCCCGCACCGCCGCCAGATAGTCCGCGAAATTCTCCCGCCGGGTGTTGTGGCCGGCCGTTGGGATTTCAGCCGACTGGATGTTCGGATTGATCCGCTGCGCCTCGGCGGCCAGGTCGGGGGTGACGATGCCGCCATGTCCTGGCTGGCCGTAGATCAGCAGGGTGGGCGCGAAGATGTTGGCAAGGGTGACCTGCCAGGGCCTCCGGTAATCCGGCATCGCCTCCGGATCGACCTGCTGCTTAGATGCGGTCCAGGCCGGGAACTCGTCGTCGTGCCAGGTGGGCGACTGGGCCTTGCCCATGGCCGTGATCCCGGCGGGCGTCATCGTCCGGAATTTTTCCACCTGTTCGCGGAACCGGCTGCGGCGACGCTCGGCGGCGGCGGATTCGACCAGAGGCATCAGGGGCGGGTCTTCGAGGATCACCCGGGCCGCCCGAGCCGGATAGGCCGCGGCAAAGTCGGCGGTCGCCCGCGCTCCGACCGAATGGCCGATGACGATGGGGGCGGTCAGTCCCAGCGCCTCTATGGCCTCGGCAATGTCCCGGCCCGCGTCATGGGGTTGATCCGGCATCATCCGCGAGCTTTCGCCATGACCCCGGGCGTCCAGCATGATCACGTCGAAGTCAGGTGCCAGCGCCGTGGCCAGACGGCTCCAGCACAGGCCGTTGTCGGTAAGTCCGTGGGACAGCACCAGCGCCGGGCCGTCGCCGCCGGTTCTGTGCCAGGCCAGATGGCCGCCCGTGATCGGCAGGGTTCCAGACAGCCAATCAGTCATGCGCGCCCTCTATTATACCGGGTCTCAATAACATCAGTTTGAGGCGGCAGGATATCGCGTCTAGGGTCGGCCCCAGAAACGCCCCGGGTCAACCGGGCCGATGAATTCACCCGCCGCGCAGGGGAGCGCCCAACCATGATGAAACTCTACTCCGGCGACCTCAGCCCCTATTCCGCCCGCGTGCGTCTACAGATTTACGCGAAGGGCATCACGGACATCACCCTGGAGCGGCCGCCGAACTTCGGCATGCCGAAGTTCCGCGAGGACCACCCGATCGGACGCATTCCGGTACTGGATATCGACGGCGACATGATGCCAGAGTCCGACGTGATCGCCGAGTATCTGGAAGAGATCTATCCCCAGCCCTCGATGCTGGGCGCCACGCCGCGCGAGACGGCGCATATCCGGACACTGGCCCGGATCGGCGACATCTATCTGATGAACAACATGTTCATGCTCTCGGCCCAGAGCCGTGCGGCGACGCGCAACCAGGGCATCGTCGATCTGCTGGGCGGCCAGGTGGTGCGCAACGTCAAGGCGCTGGACAAGATGATTGGCAAGGACGGCTTCGCCTGCTCGGGCCGCCTGACCATGGCCGATTGCGCCCTCGTGCCCGGTCTGTTCATGGTCGAAAACGTGCTGCCAGCCACTGGCGTCGACAACCCGATCCCGGCTCGCACCAATGTGGCGGCCTATTGGGCCGCGATCCAGACCAACGAACACGCCGCCAAGGTGCTGGGGGAACTGCACCGCGGTCTCGAGGAACGCCGCGAATTGATCCGCAACGGGACCTTCGAGAAAATGATGGCGGCGGCCGCGGCAGCGCACGCGGCGGCCGAGGCCGCGGAAACAAAGGCCTAACGCGGAGGCAAGTCGCCTTTGGGTAATCCTATCCCGTCGGTAGCTGCCCCGCGATGGTCGGGTAGTCGAAATAATCGCGCCAGTAAGTGATCAGGCCGTCGTGCACCTCGTAGACCCCGGTCACCGGAAGTTCGACCCACTTGTCTCCGAACAGATGGCGATCCAGGCGTTCCAGAAAGACCACCGGGCCGGATGCGGTCGACCGCAGGACCCGGAACTCGTTCTCGGTGGTGGGGCTGAAAAAGGGCTCCAGCACCGCACGAACCCCGGCCGGTCCGCGAACCGTGCCGATGGGGGGCGGATTGACGTACTCGCAATCGGCCGAGACGAGTTTCAGGGCCGCGTCATAGTTCAGCGGCTCCATGTGCTTCATGAACTGCAGAACGACGTCGATTGGGGATGCCGACATGGTCAGGTTCCTTGTTTTGCGTGGATATTGATCGTCCAGAACCATCGCGCGCGAGGGATTACCTGACGCATCAGGGGCCTGCAGCGGTTGGGCCGGCGGACCTGCTTCTCAGGCCGTCCGTTTGAGCGCACCGCTGCCCATCAGGCCAACCAGGTACGTCCCTGCCAGCACGGTGTTGGGGACGACGTTCATGCCAAAGCCGGTGGCGACCGACAGGATGCTGTCGATGATGAACCATGAGGCCATGCCCGCCGAGACCGCGTTCCAGAGAGGCCCGCCCGCCGCGCCGGCATTGATCGCCGCGCGCACCACCAGCGTCAGCATCACTGCCCAACCGATCGACACCGCGCCCATCACCGCCAGGCTGAATCGCATCGGCGCACTCCAGACAACCTCTCCAGGCCCCTGCAACAACGAAAACAACAGGCTGACGGGACCACTGGTGGCCTCAAAGGCGCCGCCAGCCAGCACGGCCCCGAAGATCCCGATCGAAAGACACCAGCTCACAAACCACGCGCGCCAGAAGCCGGACATATTTTGCTCTCCGTATTTGGAGACATCCTAGACCCGTTGGAGGACGGGTCTCCATTACCCCTGACGTCATGATC
>JANNFM010000246.1:0-11941 GCA_031379795.1 Alphaproteobacteria bacterium | reverse complement strand
GCGGGACCCTGGCCGGCCCCGGCCTGCAGCACCTGGCCCATGATCACCTCGTCAACGTCTGCTGCCGTGATGCCCGCGCGTTCAACGGCGGCCTGAATGGCGATGCGGCCCAGTTCGTGGGCGGGCAGGCTCGAGAGCGCGCCGTTGAAGGAACCGACCGGCGTGCGGGCGGCGGAAACGATGACGATGTCGCTCATGACGGATCCCTGACGTTTCTATCTGGCCTTGTGGCGTCTTTTATCGACCGACCATCGAGGCAGGGCAAGGCTGCTGAGGAATTGATTTGAGGGCATTTGCTAAAGCGCTCGCATCCGCGATACTGCGCTGCGAAAAGGGCCGACGGGACCGGTGGGCGGCCTCAAGAACAAGGATCAGGGATGGCTGACACTCAGGAGACCGGCGCTGGCGTCAAATCCGGTGAACGCGTGGTCATCAAGAAGTACGCCAACCGGCGGCTCTACAACACCGCGTCGTCCAGCTATGTGACCCTGGAACACCTCTCAGAGATGGTGAAACAGGGCGTGGACTTCGTGGTCTATGACGCCAAGACCAATGACGACATCACCCGCACGGTGCTGACCCAGATCATCTTCGAGGAGGAGAGCCAGGGCCAGAGCCTGCTGCCGATCGAGTTCCTGCGCCAGTTGATCGGGTTTTACGGCAACTCGATGCAGGCCTTCCTGCCCAGCTATCTGGAACTTTCGCTGTCCAGTTTCACACAACAGCAGGAACGCATGCGCAGCCAGTTTGGCGGGCTTGGCCAAAGCACCGGCCACTTTGAGGAACAGATTCGCCAGAACCTGCAGCTGTTTGACAAGGCGATGAAGATGTTTTCGCCCTTCGCCTATGTCGCCCCGTCCCGCGCGGGCGACACCGCGCCGCCGCCGGCGCCGAAGACTGAACCCGCGACGGATGACTCGCTGGCCCTGCTGCGCAAGCAGATGGCGGACATGCAGGCACAGCTGGAAAAGCTCGCGAAAAAGTAGAACACTGGCCCCTCGATTGCAGATTGAACGACATGTCGTCCCGTATTGACCGCATCCGGCATACGATCGCAGCGCGCAAGGCCGCGCGGTTTGCGGAGGCGCGGGCTGACGAAGCCTTTGAGGTTAGCGCCACCAACCTGCCGGTGACGACAGAACCCACCGCCGCACCCCGCAGTCCACGCAGCGGTCGCCAGGGCGTTGACGCCGAATTCGTCACCCAGCTGATGGGTCAGGACGGCGAACGTCGCGGCCTGCGCGCCGGTGTCTCCCTCTTCGACCGCGCCCGGATGGCCTACAACCGGATCGAATGGTCTGGTTCCTATGACCGCCGGGCCCGCGCAGGCCGCACGACACGCTCAGAGGTCTAGCCAGGTTTCAATCGGGCCAGCTCGGCCTCGAGCGCGGCGACCCGTTTTTCCAGCGCGACGATCCGCCGATCCTGCGTCGACGAGACGACAGGTGAGGGCGTCGAGACCCCGGCCCGACTGGCAATTTCCGCAGCCGGCACGCCCAACAGCTCGGCAAAAGCCGCCACCTGCCCGGCGGATAGTTCCATCTGATCTTTGAACACCAGAGCCAACTCGGCGTCTTCCATCTCGGCGACCGCCGCCAGATCGACGCGATCCAGCTCGCGCGCCCTTAGCCGGTCATCAAACCAGGGGGCGTCGAAGAAGAGGGCCATTGCCGCGAACTCCTGTGGCGCAACTCTTGCTTAACCGTGTTTGCAACCCACGACCACGGACCGGTTCATGCTGCTGATCGCCTCACGCTTTTTCGACATTGCTGTCGTGACCCTGATCCTCAGCGCCTTTACCTGACGGGGTCAAAGCTCCTCGACCCCGCCCGGGTTCCGCGAGCGTGACTGCAGCCACATGACGCCCAGCAGGTCCGAAACCGACGCCATCAGGCGCCCGAGGTTGGTGTATTTCGATTGCCCGGTCTGGCGATGTCGGTGGTTCACGGGCTGGAATTCTACCCTATACCCTTCTCGCAGCATCAGCGCGGGCAGGTAGCGGTGGATGTGATCGAAGTATGGCAGCCGAAGAAAAGCCTCCCGCCGGAACGCCTTCAGGCCGCAGCCCGTATCCTTGGCCGTATCCCGCAGCAGCCGTCGACGGACCCCATTGCCCAAGCGTGACGCCAGCTTCTTGGCCTGGCTATCCTGTCTCTTGATCCGCTCTCCACCGACCATGGCCAGGTCCGGACCACCGGCCAAGAGGGCGTCCACCAAGGCTGGACCATCGGCGGGATCATTCTGGCCGTCGCCGTCGAAGGTGACGATCACCGGCGCGCGAGCGCGCAGGATCCCGGAGCGGATCGCCCGGCTCTGGCCCGCATTGCGGCGGTGGGCCAGGACGCGCAATTGCGGGATCTCCGCCCGCAACGCAGCCAGCGCTGCTCGCGTGCCGTCGCGACTGGCGTCATCCACGAACACGATCTCGAACGCACGCCCGGCGAAGGCCGCGGCAATTTCCCGCGCCAGGTCCGGAGCCGCACCCGCCTCGTCATAGACAGGCACCACCACGGAGATGTCAGGCGTCGCAACCATGGCCGTCTGCATAGCGGAAAAGTCGGCGCGCGAAAGGATCGTGCTATCTGAGTCGCATGATGCTGGACGACATCCTGTCGAAATGGAGCGGTGGCTGGCGCGGGCCTGCGCTGGCGGCCTTCATCGCCTTTCTGGCCGGACTGCCGGGCCTGATCGCCATGCCGCCGCTGGACCGCGACGAATCGCGCTTTGCCCAGGCCACCGCCCAGATGATGGAGAGCGGCGACTTTGTGGTGATCCGGTTCCAGGACGCGCCGCGTTTCAAAAAACCTGTCGGTATCCACTGGCTGCAGGCGGCCAGCGTCTATGCGGTGTCGAGCCCGGAGGCACGGCAGATCTGGGCCTATCGGATTCCGTCGCTGCTGGGGGCCATGCTGGCGGCGGCGGCCTGCGCCTGGGGCGCGGGCACCTTCTTTGGCCGACGGACATCGTTGGCGGCCGGCGCGATGCTGGGGGCCAGTCTGCTGTTGTCCACCGAGGCCTTTATCGCCAAGACCGATGCGGGGCTGGCAGGGACCACGACGCTCGCCATGGCGGCGCTGGCCAGGCTTTACGCGGCCCGAAACGGCGGCACCCCGGCCAGCCCCGCCGCGGTCTGGCTGTTCTGGCTGGGTGTGGCGTTGGCGACCCTGATCAAGGGGCCCGTGGGGCCTCTGACGCCCACCCTGACCATGCTGACGTTGATGATATGGGATCGCCGGGTCGGCTGGCTGGGCCAGATGCGGTGGTGGTGGGGACTGGTGATCGTGCTGGCGATTGTCGGGCCCTGGGCAGGCGCCGTCACCGTGGCTACGGATGGCGAGTTCTGGTCGCAGGCGCTGGGGTCGGATCTGGCGCCCAAGCTGATCGGCGGTCAGGAGAGCCACGGCGCGCCGCCCGGCTATCACCTGTTGTTGACCCCGATCCTGGCGTTCCCCATGACCCTGCTGTTGCCCGCTGCTGCGGTGGCAGCATGGCGGTTTCGGCGTGAGCCGGGGGTGCGGTTCGCCATCGCCTGGCTGATCCCGCTGTGGGTCGGCTTCGAGTTGCTTCCCACCAAGCTGCCGCACTATTTGCTCCCGGCCTATGGAGCCCTGGCCTGGCTTGCGGCGCGCGCGCTGGTCGAGCCCGTCGGCACCGTCGTGCGTTGGCTCGGCGCCGGCCTGAGCGCGGCAGTCGGGCTGGCGCTGGCGGCAGGGGTCGCCTACCTCAATTCGCTCTACGGAGACCCCTCCGATGTCTGGGCCGCAGTCCTGACCGGCGGCCTTCTGGCCCTGGCCGGCCTGGTCAGCGCCGTGCTGTTGATCCGACGGGCGCAGAGGGACGCGCTGATCGCAGCGTTGGGACTGGGGCTGCTGGGCCATGCGGCGCTGGCGGCGGTCTTTGTCCCGCGTCTGGACCCGCTCTGGCTCTCGGCCCGGCTGGAGCGCGCGATGGCCGACAACCGGTTACTTCCGCGTCAAGGGATTGCAGAGGCGCCGGTCGCGGTGGCTGGATTTGCCGAGCCCAGCCTGGTCTTCGCACTGGGCACCGACACCGAACTGGACGGACCGGTTGAGGCGGCCGTGGCCATCGCCGACAGCCGCCCCGCCATCGTTGAGGCTCGCGAGGAGCCCGCGTTCCGGGCGGCACTCAAGGCGCTGGGCGGTCGCGCCGAAGAGGTGGCCAGGATCGAGGGCCTGAATTACTCCAAGGGCGACCCCATGATGCTCAGGGTCTATGTAGCGCCCGACATGGACACCAGGGAGATGCGCTGATGGGCCGGAAAATCCAGATCGTCGAGGTGGGTCCGCGCGACGGCCTGCAGAACGAAAAGACCCTGCTGGACGTCAGCCAGAAGCTGGAAATGATCGCGCGCCTTGAAGCCGCCGGCGCGCGGCGCATGGAGGTGGTGTCTTTCGTCAACCCCAAGCGGGTGCCGCAGATGGCCGGGGCCGAGGAGATCATGGCCGCCCTGCCCCACGCGGAGGGCCGCTCCCGCATCGGCCTGGTGTTGAACGCCCGCGGCTGGGATCGCTGTGTCGAGGCCCGGTGCGATGAAGCCAATGTGGTGGTCTGCGCCAGCGATGGCTTCGGCATCCGCAATCAAGGCGCCTCAACCGCCGAACAGGTGGAGGCGCTGGCCGCCATCGTGGCAGCCCGCAAGCCAGGCGACCCACCGATCTCGATGACCATCTCGGTGGCGTTCGGATGCCCTTTTGAGGGCGAGGTCCCCGAGGCCCGGGTGATGGAGATCGTGAAGGCCGCCGCCGACCTGAAGGTGGCCGAGATCGCACTCGCCGACACCATCGGCGTCGCCGACCCCTGGCTGGTGCGCCGCCGGGTCGAGGCGGCGCGCAAACTGACCGGCGACATCCCCCTGCGCCTGCATTTCCACGACACCCGCAACACCGGCCTGGCCAACGCGTTCGCAGGCGTCGAGGCCGGGGTTGATATCCTGGACGCCAGTGTCGGCGGCCTGGGCGGCTGCCCCTTCGCCCCCAACGCCACCGGCAATATCGGCACCGAGGATCTGGTCTACATGCTGGAACGCGCCGGCTTCGAGACCACCTACGATCTGGGCCAGCTCATCGAGATCGGCAACTGGGCGTCCGGGCTGGTGGGCAAGACCCCGGCGGCGTCGGTCAGCCGGGCGGGGGGTTTTCCGGTTCCGGCCTGATCAGCGCCTGGCGCCCGCCGTGTCGGTCAGGTGAAAGATCGCCGCTTCACCGCCGAGTGAGCCTCCCAGCAGGATGTCATCCGCTCGGCTGACGTCCATCCCGTTGATGAAGACACCGGCACCGGAGTCCAGCATCCGGGGCGCCGACGCCTTGCCCTGCCGGTCCAGGACCAGAACCATGCCGCCGTTGGCGCGTTGCAGGTCGCGGGTGCGGTAGATATCTCGCTTTTCACCGATGGCTGACGGGGCGGTGAAGTCCACCACGCCCTGCTTGCTGGCCGCGACCAGCAATCGTCCGCCCGACAGTTCACCCAGCGACCAGACGATCGACTGGCCAAGGCTGTCATCACGCCAGAAACTTTGGGTCTTCAGGTCTGGTGCTAGCCTCAAGACGACGGCTGCTGCTTCAGCGCCACAGGCGGATGTCACTGCGCCACCCAGCAACATGTGATCTTTGCCCGCCGACGTCGTCTCGACCTGCAACCCGCGAACTTCGCGTGCAGCCTTCAACACTCCGGTCCGTGCGTCGCGGCGCTCGATCCAGGTGACAGGTTCGCTGGAACAAAGCGGAAAATCGTAGTCGTCGTCAGGAATGACGGGCGGCGAGGCGAACGGGGCGGTTCGATCCGTGTAAGTAATGATCAGGTCGCCGCCCACAACCGCCATCGTGGCGTTGTCCAGGCCGTCACGCCCGTTGCCGGTGATCTCGAACAGCAGGCGGGGTTGGAGGGCCGCGTCCGCTTCGAAAATCCGGAGTCGATGCGCGGACCGGTCCAGCCGCACCGCTTCACCGGTTAGAACCAGCACGCTATCTGATGCCGTCCGGGCCATTGCAAAGACAGTCGAAAAATCGGCCCCGTTCGCTTCACCCAGCCAACGCTGCAAAGGTGCCCCAGTGGTCCGATCCAACGCATCCAGAGCCGGGACGAACCGACCGCCGGCGTCCGCGCGATACCCCCCGACGACCAGCGTGTTGCCAAGATCGACGGTGGGCCGCATGGCACCACCCGCATCGTCACGTCGCCAGGAATTGGGACCTGAGAGGCGTGTGCCGGCGGCGCGCCTTCCCGTGGTGTCCGGCTCGGCGACGAAGCGGGTAACGACGCCGTCCGAGGCGCGGCGCACGGACAGCACCTCGCCGCCGCGGGTGGTCAACCGCTCGACCGAGGTCACCGAGGGGGCACCGTCCGGCCTCGCCGCAGCCCGGGCGGCGCCGTCGCCCAGGATCACAAACGGCGCCCAGAACCGGGGATGCAGATAGGCTTTGCCGGGCGGTGCCGCGAGAAAGGCGCGCTGTGCGTCGGCCAACGCCGCCGCCGGACCCCGGCTGGCCCGCAAGCCCTCGAACATGCCGGATACCACCTTCTGGCCTGTCTCGGAGTTCACAAGCCATAGGGTCGCCAGCGTCGAGGGTGTGCCGGCCACTGCGAAGGCCGACGCCAGCGCCGGCAGGTCCTGCGCTGCCCGGCTCAAATCGAAATTCGCCGTATTGCAGGCCGACAGCGCGACGAACCAGGCTCCGAGGTTGAGGTCCGCGATCTCGGAGGCGGTCAGCAAACCGTCGTCCAGAGGATCCTCAGCCGACACCGGCGTCAGCACCAGAGCCGGCTCCGACAAGCCCTGCAGATCGTCCCGGATCAGTCCGTGCGTCGCAAACGACAGGACCCCGTAGGCCCCCACCAGTTCGCCGCGAAATCCACGCTCGGTGGCCTGGGCCGACAGCAGCACTTTCGATTGGCGAAACCCCTTGGCCGAGGCCTCGAGTTCCGCGCGGGTCTCGGGCAACGGCGCAAGTTCCGACAATCCAGAACCGGCCAGAACGCCGCGTAGAAGCGCCTGGCCGCGCAGCTGGCCATCATCGGTGCGACCGCTCAGCTGCGGGTCGCCGACTCCCAGGAAGCCAAAACCGCCGTCGCTCTGACGCGGGCGGCGTGCCGCCAGCAAGGCCGCTGCAGAGCCCGCGTAGCTGATCGCATGATGCCGCACGACCCAGTCGGCGGACGTCAGATCGTAACCTGCCGCCAGCCTAGGCGGCAGGGCCGGCAGCAGGGCGGACAGGGGCAGGCCAGCGGTAGTGACACCCGGCAACCACACCAGGGCATCGCCATCCTTCAGGCAGGGTGCAAACGGGCGAAGCAGCACATCGTAGAGCCTGACCGCCGCTTCTGCCGGAAACTGCACATCCAGCGCCTCGGACGGCGGATGCGTGGCCGTCAGGGCATTCTGGAGCACCTTGCGGTCGACCAGCAGCCTCGCCGCATCGACCGGCGCGGTGGTTCGAAACGTCGAGTCACGGCGGATGCACATATAGGCAAGTCCACCCGCAGTTGGCGCGATGCCCAGCGCCGCCTCGTTCGGCCGCAGGGCCGCCTGGAACGTTTTCAACGCGATCAGGTTGGCCCCCGAAAGAGGAATCCGGGCCTTTGTCAGGCTGCGTTCCGCCTGACCGATGCGGTGCGAGAAGTCACGAAAGACCAGCCGCTGGATGGGGTCGTGCTGCAGGATGGGCGATGGGGGTGTCTGGCGAACGGCACGCTGGGCGACCTGCTGGACCATCTCACGTTCCAGCCGGTCTCGCCGGGCGCGCAGCCGCAACGCTTCGTGGACCGCGCGCCGCTGCAGTTCGCCGTCTGCAGCCCCCAGCGCCGTCAGGGCGTCGGCGTCGAAATCGGGCCCGACGCGGTTGCCGATCTGGATCAAGGCAAAGGCGTCATCGGCGTCAGCCTTTTCGATCTGGGTCAAGGCGAGTGCCGTCAGCAATTGCCCAATCGGGGTGGGCCTAAACCAGGCACCCGTGACGGCTGCTGGAACGGCGGCGTGGGCCCTGACCCGCTGACCCAGTTGAACCAGCGCATCGGCGCGCAACGGGCCCGGCGGCAGCGCAAGCGCGGCACCGGCCGAGCGGATCATGGCCTCGGACGCCTGAAACCGTGGGTCAGTTCCGAAGTTCGGTGCCGCAGCCAGAGCCTGTGCTGCAACGGGGTCCGGCGTTTTGCCGAGGGCAGCCGTGAGCGCGCGCGCAGCCAGGTAGGACACATCCTCTTCTGACCCGGCAGTCGCCCCGGCCTGTTGAAAACGCGCGGCGGACGGATGTCGAGCCAGCACCTCGCGCGCGCAACCCAGGTCGTTCTGCATCGAACAGACTGCCGACCGAAGGGTCACAAGATCGCCGAGAAGCCACGACCGCGTGTCGTCGTCCACCTCGATCATGTCCAGTGTCGTCAGGGCCCTTGCCAGCGCCGTCGAGGCACCCTCAAGGTCGCCCACCGCCTGCAACACCTGGCCCTCAGCCAGCCGGTACACCACAGCATCAACGCTGCGGGGCCCCAAGGCTCCTGCGATGGACCCGCCGCTGGCCTTGTAGAGTCCGTAGGCCCGTTCCGTCTGCCCCAGATCCATCAAGGTACGGATCAGGTCGGTCAGCGCCCAGCCCACCGCAAACCGCGCCGCCTCGGGGTTTTTCAACGCCGCGATGAACGACAGGATCCGGTCCACCTCGGCCATGGCGGCCTCGGTCTTGCCCTGCGCCAGCAGGACGTTGGAGGCCAGAAGCCGCCGTTGCAGATAGAGCTCCCCGTTGTAGGGGTTCTCCTGGGTCCACATCGGCCAGTCGAGAATCTTCGCCGTGATCTCCGGCCGGTTCAACTGCAAACGCGCAGCGTCAAAGTAATAGCCGGCGCGACGGGCCTGTTCGGCCTGCAGGACGGCGTTGGCGGTCGGTGCCGTCCGCGCCAGTTCCACGTATTCGGCGACATGCGCCTGCACGCAGTGGTCGGCATAGCTGTGAAGGCAGATGTCCAGCAGGACACCCAGGGCGGCCAGCCGGGTCCCAGGCTCACGGATGTCCGGACCTGCTAGTTTGGCCGCCAGGGTTTCACGCGCTGTGACAGCCTTGCCGTCAAAGTATAGCTGGGAGGCCGACTGGGCCGGCGACAAAGCCGGCTGGGCCACCGCGCCAACTGGACTGCCCAGAATCGTACTTGCGAGCCACAACCATCCCGCTAGGCTCCGCCCCTGGAAACCTTTGCGAAGGAATACAGCCATGAAGTGGCTCCGGATTGGCACGGTAGTTCTGGCGCTGTCGGCGACATCATACGCATGGGCCGCGCCACCGGAAGCCTACCTTGCGCGGAACCTGGCCGGTGCCGGCGGCAAGGCCCCCGCAGCCGGGCGGGCCGGTGGTGCCTCGGCCATGGGCGACGCCACCGCCCGCTCCGACGCCAGTGCCAAAAGCTATGCCCGCGCGATGAACGGGTTGAAGCCCGAGGGCCGCAATACCACGCGTGGTGCCAATGAAACCCGCATCTACCAGATGGCCTCCGCCTCGGTCGTGCTGATCGTCACCAAGGATGCGCTGGGGTCGGGGGTGCTGGTGTCAGCCGACGGCAAGATCGTTACCAATCTGCACGTGGTCGGCAAGAACAGTGAGGTGGGGGTGATCTTCAAGCCCGCCGTCGAGGGGGCTGCGGTGGACGACGCCGATGTCCATCGGGCAAAGGTGCTGCGCCGCGACGAGGTTTCGGACCTGGCCCTGATCCAGGTGTCCGAGGTCCCCGGCCATGTGAAGCCGCTGGTCGTGGCGGCAACCTCCGACCGGGCCGTGCAGGTGGGGGCCGACGTCCACGCCATCGGCCACCCGACCGGCGAGGCCTGGACCTATACCCGCGGCATCGTCAGCCAGGTACGGCGCGACTACGAGTGGTCGGCTGAGGACCGGCTGAAACACAAGGCCACGGTGATCCAGACCCAGACCCCGATCAATCCCGGCAACTCGGGCGGCCCCCTCATCAATGACAGCCTGCAGGTCGTGGGTATCAACAGTTTCAAGGGTGAGGGCGAAGGCCTGAACTTCGCGGTCTCGGCCGAGGATGTAAATGCGTTTCTGACGCGCGCCACCGACCGGGTGGCCCAGCCGCTCGGGGCACCAAAGGACTGCAAGTCAAAGACACTGGCCGAGCGGGCCAGCAAGGACCCACCCGGCATGGAGTATGATGTTGACGCCGATTGTGACGGACAGGCCGACTATCTGACGATCGTTCCGAGCAGCCGTCGTGAGCCGATCATGGTCTTGTACGATGACGACGGGGATGGAAAACTGGACTCGGCCGTCTTTGACAAGAACCGTGACGGCAATCCCGAGAGCGGCCTCTATGATACCGACGGCGACGGTGAATTCGACATGGAAGGCCGTTTCCGGAACGGCGAAACCGAGCCTTACCGGTACGACCGGATCAAGAAATAGGCCTCTCAAACCTCTGGAGACACACGCGTGGCTGATGGATCAATCAAGGGCACGACGCAGGATCGCTTTGCGGAGGTGAAGGCCGCGTTCGAAGCGAACTTCGCCAACGGCTCGGACGTGGGCGCGTCATTCTGTGCGACCCTTGAGGGCGAGACTGTGGTCGACCTCTGGGGTGGGTTTGCCGACGCCGAGCGGACGCGGGCGTGGGAGCGCGACACCATCGTCAACGTCTATTCGACCACCAAGACCATGACGGCGCTGACCGCCCTGTTGATCGCTGATCGCGGCGATCTCGACTTCGACGCGCCGGTGGCGAAATACTGGCCGGAGTTCGCGGCCAACGGAAAATCGGGGGTCAAGGTCAGCCATTTGATGGCCCATTCCTCAGGCCTCTCCGGCTGGAAGGAACCGCTCACCAACGACGACCTCTATGACTGGGAGAAGGTCACCAGCCTGCTGGCGGCCCAGGCGCCCTATTGGGAGCCTGGAACCGCGCCGGGGTACCACGCGCTGACCCAGGGTTATCTGGTGGGCGAGGTGGTCCGTCGCATCACCGGACGCTCGCTGGGCACCGTGTTTCGTGAAGAGATCGCCGGACCGCTGGGCGCGGATTTCCACATCGGGCTGCCGGCCTCGGAAGACCACCGGGTCGCCCACCTGATTCCGCCACCGCCCGGGACCGCCATCGCCGATGGTCCGGCCCAGACGGACATCCAGGCCAATATGTCGAACAATCCCGGTATCGACGTCGCGGAAACCCGCACGCGCGGCTGGCGCGGCGCCGAGATTCCGGCGGCGGGCGGCACCGGCAACGCGCGCTCAGTGGCCGAAATCCATGCGATCCTGGCCAACGGTGGCATCGCCAAAGGCAAACGTTTCCTCTCCGAAGCCGGTTGCCGCAAGGCGCTCGAACTACAGATCGAAGGCACCGACCTGATCCTGGGTGGCCCGGCGCGGTTCGGCCTCGGCTTCGGTCTGGCCGGCGGCGTTCTTCCGCTGCCGAACGCCAACTCGATGTTCTGGGGGGGCTATGGCGGATCCCTGGTGATCATCGACATGGATGCGCGCACGACCTTCGGCTACGCCATGAACAAGATGGCCGGCACCACCACGGGCGACATGCGCGCCTTCGGTCTGGCGATGGCCATGTGGGCGGCGCTGGACGGTTAGGCCCCGAACGCCGCCAGCCGTGCGTCAAGCCTGTCGCGGACCGCTGGCCATTCGTGGACCAGGATCGAGAACAACACGGTGTCGCGGATGCGGCCCGTCCAGGTCAGACGGTCCTGACGCAGCAGCGCCTCCTCAACCGCGCCCAGCTTGGTAACGGCAGCGCGGGAGCGGGCGTTGGAGGCATCAACCCTATAGACGACCCGCCGGGCGCCCCGGTCGAAGGCGTGGCCCATCATCAGGCGCTTGGCTGCGGGATTGACCGCCCCGCCCCGCACGTCCGGCTGGTAATAGGTGCCGCCCACCTCGACCACGCTGTTGGGGGCATCGATGCCGTAGAAGGTCGTCAGTCCGACGAC
>JANNFM010000242.1:0-5596 GCA_031379795.1 Alphaproteobacteria bacterium | reverse complement strand
CTGTCGTGGATGTCTCCGGCGTCACGCCGCCACGCGGGTTCAAGGCGGCGCTTGTGCGCGCCCATTCGCCCGGGCGCCTGGCCCTGATCGCCGAGATCAAGAAGGCCTCGCCCTCCAAAGGCCTGATCCGGGCCGATTTTGACCCGCCGGTGCTGGCGCGGGCCTACGAGGCTGGCGGTGCGGCCTGTCTCTCCGTGCTGACCGATACGCCCAGTTTCCAGGGCGCCGACGCGTTCCTGACCTCGGCGAGGGACGCCTGCACCCTGCCCTGTCTGCGCAAGGAGTTCCTGGTCGACCCCTGGCAGGTCGCCGAGTCACGCGCCCTGGGGGCCGACGCTATCCTGGTGATCCTGGCGATGGTGGATGACGCGCTGGCAGCCGAATTGATGGCCGAAGCGCGACGGCACGGCATGGACGCCCTGGTTGAAGTGCATGACGCCGATGAGATGGCGCGGGCCGGTCGGCTGGGCGCCAACCTGGTGGGGGTCAACAACCGCGATCTCCGAACCTTTGTCACCGACCTCGGGATCACCGAGCGATTGGCCACGGCGGCGCCCGCCAATGCTCTTCTGGTGACCGAGAGCGGACTGTTTACGGCCGCCGATGCGGCACGACTGGAGCGCTCCGGGGCCACGGCCATGCTGGTGGGCGAAAGCCTGATGCGACAGCAGGATGTGGCCGCCGCGACTCAGCTGCTGCTGAATTGACCTTGCAGGGTCAGAATAACCGCAGCAATTCAATGACATGGTTGGTAACTTGACATTAACGCGGAACACCTAGAGAACATCGACAGGCGTTAGCGCTTTGTTCTTCGAGGTCACAGACATGCTCACCCGCAAGCAACACGAATTGCTCATGTTCATCCATGAGCGGATCAAGGAAAGCGGCGTCTCGCCGTCTTTCGATGAGATGAAGGAGGCATTGGACCTCGCTTCCAAGTCCGGCATCCACCGTCTGATTACGGCGCTTGAGGAACGTGGCTTCCTTCGCCGTCTGCCCCATCGGGCCCGCGCCCTGGAGGTGATCAAATTGCCGCAGCAAGCCACCGCAGCTGCCCCTCCCAAGGGCCGGGCGCCGTTCAAACCGCAACTGGTCGACGGCGCGAACCTGGTTCCCGCCGCCGCCAACGACAGCCGCGAGCTGCCCATTCTCGGCAAGATCGCCGCCGGCACGCCGATCGCGGCGATCCAGCAGGAACGTGACCGGATGCCGGTGCCGGAAAGCATTCTGGGAGCTGGTGAGCACTTCGTCCTGGAGATCGCCGGGGATTCCATGATCAACGCCGGCATTCTGGACGGCGACTTCGTGGTCATCAAGAAGACCGACAGCGCCGTCTCCGGCGACATTGTCGTCGCCCTCATCGACGGCGAGGAAGCCACCCTGAAACGCCTTCGCAAGAAGGGCGCGTCCATCGCGCTGGAAGCTGCCAATCCAGCCTACGAAACCCGCATCTTCGGACCGGATCAGGTGGCGGTCCAAGGCAAACTGGTGGGACTCATCCGCCGCTATCACTAGTTTCGAACACGAATTCGATCAGGAAGACCCGCTCGCCACGCCCGTGGCGGGCGGTTTCCATGAGGGCCTCCAGGGTCGGGAACCCGGAAGCCATGGCCATCGCCTCGGTAACGTCGGCCAGGTCGATCTCGGTGATCCCGGTGACCACGATATAGCCGTCGAGCACCGGATAGTGGCCACCGATCCTGACACGTGGGCTCAACCAGATCCGGACGCTGGTGGTGATCTCACCTGACCGGACGCGTGGACGCAGGGGCTTGGCGAACATCATCGCGGATCGTAGCCCCAGGTCCATGGCCTGCGCCCGCGCAAGTCCTGCGCCCAGACAATCCGCCATCCGGTCTTCTGGCGATAGAGTTCAGCTGACCCGCCCTTCGCGAAATCCCGACCTGTCAGGACCAGCGGCGCACGGCAGGTCTCCGGTCGAAAGTCATTGCGCAGAACCACGATGTCAGCCCCGGCGCACAACGCGTCGAGCCGCCCGTCCTTGAGCGGCCGCTTCAGGTTCCAGGCGGCAGAGAGCTGCACAGGTGTGGTCGGAAGCGGCGCGCAACTCCACGCCTCGCAGGAGAACCGGGCGTCGCGCTCTTCTTCCGTTTTGAGCGACGTCAGGCCGCGCCGTCGCGCCCAGAGTTCTGCGCCGAACAGCTTGACGTCAGGCCGCAGCAAAACGGCGTCCTTGCCGTGTCGGATCGCCACAGCGGCGCCGTCGGCACTGACCCAGACGTCTGGCGCAGGTGGCCTCGGGGCCCACAGGACCGCGCAGGCCAGTGGCACACCCACCCATCGAAGCGGACCCTTCCACAGGCACGCAAACAACAGTCCCAGGAAACTCACCGGCAACACCCAGTCCGGGGCGCTGGGCACGACCAACTGGGATACTGGCGCGCCTGCCGCAACCGCAGCGATCTGGTTCATCAGCCCGATGGACCATCCGGCCACCCCCAAAGGTGCCGCCCCCAGGCCGAAGGGTGTCAACGCCGCGCCCAAAGCCAGACCTGGCATCATCAGGAACGATGAGATCGGCGCCACCGCCAGATTGGCGAATAACCCCCACGTCGAGACCCGGTTGAAGTGCTGGATCGCAAACGGGCCGGTCGCCAGCCCCGCAATGAAACTCACTGCAATACTGGCCAGGGTCCAGGTGACGGCGGCCTGCGCCAACCGGATCGGCCAGGGTACCTGGATCTCTCGAACGGGCCGTGGCCAGATTTCAGCCAACGCGACCAGGGCCGCCGTCGCCGCAAACGACATCTGAAACCCTGGCTCTGTCACCGCCTCCGGCTGAAGCAACAACACAGCCATGGCCGCCAGCGCCAGCGCATGCAGGCTGATTGCCTGACGGTCGACCAGGATCGCTGCAAAGGCCACCGCCGCGGTAATCGCTGCCCGTTCAGCCGGTGGCGGCGCGCCTGACAGCACCAGATAGCCACCCACAGCCGCCAACCCGACCAACGCCGCGATCTTCTTGCCCGACACCCGCAGGGCCAGCCACGGCCAGGCCGCCACCAGCAGGCGAGCCGCCGCAAACGCGAAGCCGCCGACGATGGCCATGTGCAGGCCGCTGATCGAGATGATGTGGGCCAATCCGGCGGCCCGCAGGTTGTCCACCTGCTCGCGCGGAATGAACGCCTCGTGGCCCGTGGTCATGGCTGCCGCCAGACCGCCCGTCTCCGGCCCCAGCGTGTCGACAATACGGTTTGTCAGCGTCCAGCGGACCGCATTGACCCGCATCGCCACCCTCAGGCGCCATGGGGCGGGTTGATCTGCGACGATCACTTCAGGCGCGCGCAACGCCAGCCCCACCGCGCCGACGCTCTCGAAAAAGGCGTCGCGGGCGAAATCGTAGGAACCCGGGCTGGCCGGAGGTGGCGGCGGGTTGAGGATCGCCATCAGTCGAACGGCCTCGCCGGGTGCCGGCAGCGCGGCGTCGGGACGTAGCGTGACGCGCATGCGGGTGGGCGTCATGGCCGGGATCAGGTCCCCGATCCGCATCGGGGCCAGCAACAATCGCTGCCCACCAACGCCGGGCGAGGCCACATCGACCACCCAGGCCTCGACCCACTGCGGTCTGGCTCCACTCCGGGCAATCGGGGCCTTGACGCTCTCGGTGCGCAGTTTGGCGACCGCGAAACCGCCGACCGCGCAAGCGCTCAGCACCAACAGCAGGGTTACACCTCGGCCGACACTCCACCGGGTCGCGGTCAGCAAGGCGGCGGCGATGCCGAGGGCCAGCCAGGCGACCCACCATTGGGGCTCTCGCAACAGCCCGAAATAGAGCCCGCAGCCCAGGCCGAACGCCACCGGCGTCCACAGCGTCCAGCGGTCCGCCTGGGCGTCGACCTGATCAGTGAGCCAGCCCCGCAGCTTGCCGAGCCTATGACGGCCTTCGGAGCGCATGCTAAGAGGCGGCCCCGCGCCGAAACCGGCGCCCTCCCCAGACCCTTCGAGTTCTATGTCCGATCGTCCTGTCCGCACCCGGATCGCCCCGTCGCCTACCGGCATGATGCACATTGGCACGGCTCGGACGGCATTGTTCAACTGGCTTTATGCGCGCCATACGGGTGGAAAGTTCCTGTTGCGTGTCGAAGACACGGATCGTGAGCGGTCAACCGACGCCGCGGTGCAGGTTATCTTCGACGGCCTGACATGGCTGGGCATGGAATCTGACGAACCGCCCGTGTTCCAGTTTGCCCGCGCAGATCGACATCGCGAGGTGGTGGCCGAACTGGAGACGCGAGGTCAGGCCTATCGCGATTACATGACGTCGGAGGAACTTGAGAGCGAACGTGAACGCGCTCGCGCAGAAGGCCGCGTCGTTCGGTCCCCCTGGCGGGATGCTGACCCCGCCACCTGGCCTGAGCGCCCCTATGCCGTGCGTTTGAAGAGCCCGCTCGACGGCGACACCATCGTGGCCGACGCCGTGAAGGGCGATGTCCGGTTTCAGAACAGCGGGCTGGACGACCTGATCCTGCTGCGCTCTGACGGCAATCCGACCTATAACCTGGCCGTGGTGGTGGATGATCACGACATGGCCATCACCCACGTGATCCGCGGTGACGATCACCTGAACAATGCCGCGCGCCAGACCATCATCTATCAGGCGCTGGACTGGGAAGTCCCCGTCTGGGCGCACCTTCCCCTGATCCACGGCCCGGACGGGGCGAAACTCTCCAAACGCCACGGCGCCCAGGCGGTCAGTGAATTCGACGGCATGGGATATTTGCCCGAGACCCTGCGGAATTACCTCGCCAAACTGGGCTGGGGGCATGGCGATGCCGAGATTTTCTCCGACGCCCAGGCCATGGAATGGTTCGACATCAAGGATGTGGTCAGCGCCGCCGCCCGGCTGGATTGGGCCAAACTCAACCACCTCAACAACCATTACATCCGCGAGGCCGATCCGACCCGCCTGGCCGCGCTGGTTGCGACCATCCTGAATGGCCGCGACGTCAGCCTGCGCCAGGGTGACGAGACCTTGATCGCCCGGGTGATCCCGTTTGTCCGTGACGGTGTGAAGACCACATTGGAGTTGGCCGACGCGGTGATGTTTGCCCTCAAGACGCGACCGCTGGAAATGCCTGAAAAGGCGCTGGAGCAACTCTCCGAGGAGACCCGCGCGCGCCTGGCCCGACTTCGTATTGCCTTGAGTGAGGTCAGCGATTGGAGCGTTCCCGGCCTTGAAGCCGCCGTGCGGGCGTTCGCCCAGGCTGACGGCGTCGGCATCGGCAAGTTCGGCGCGCCATTGCGGTCCGTTCTGTCGGGCGGATCACCCGCACCCGACCTTGCCGGAGCCATGACCGCGCTGGGTCGCGATGAGAGCCTGGGCCGGATCGAAGACGCACTTTCGCTCCCCGCTTAAAGGGTTATAAGCGCTCGAACGATTTTCCATATTGCAGGCGCTAAGGGGGACTTATGGGCAGTACGGCGAAGTTCGAAATTGACGGGAAAACCGTCGAACTTCCGGTCCTACGCGGCACGGATGGTCCGGCAGTGGTCGACATCCGCAAGCTCTACGCAGAAGCCGATGTCTTCACCTACGACCCCGGGTTCATGTCGACGGCATCCTGCGAGAGCAAGA
>JANNFM010000238.1:0-1564 GCA_031379795.1 Alphaproteobacteria bacterium | reverse complement strand
CTGCAGCCAGCGCTCCGAGGTGGATTGTGGCGAGGCAGGCGGCGATCCGGCCACGGAACCGTGGCTGCGCTCACAGGACCTTCAGGCCTTTGTCGCAGACGACCAGGTCAGCGTCCGCCCCCTGAAGACCGATGTCATGTTTGCACAATCGAAGGGCCAGCCCGGCCTATCTGACCACGACGGATACGTGGTTCGTTACCAGCTCAAGTGGGCCCGACCTGACAGCACGTGGAAGTACCGGGCCAGCGAATCGGTCGTGGTCAAACCCAGGATGGGAGCCTGGGGCGTCAAGGTGTCGTGGAAACCGTAGCCGCCCCCACGCCTCAGACTAAGCGACGATCCTGACCGGCAGGCTCTCGTAGCCCTTCACGAAACTGGACCGCACTCGCCTGGGCTCGCCCATGATCTCGATGTGGCTCCAGCGCTTGAGGATTTCCTCCCAGACGATCTTCAGCTGTAGCTCCGCCAGACGGTTGCCGACGCAACGATGGATGCCGAAACCGAACGACAGGTGCTGGCGGGGCCGCTCACGGTCGATGATGAAGGCCTCGGGATTGGCGATCTCGGTGTCGTCGCGGTTGCCCGAAACGTACCACATGACCACCTTGTCGCCCTTCTTGATGGTCTTGCCGCCCAGTTCGACGTCCTGCTACGCCGTCCGGCGCATGTTGGCCTGCGGGGTCTGCCAGCGGATGATTTCCGGCACCATGTTGGTGATCAGGCTGTGGTCGGCGCGCAGCTTGTCGAACTGTTCCGGGAACTTGTTCAGCGCATAGAGCCCGCCGGTCAGCGAATTGCGCGTGGTGTCGTTACCGCCGACGATCAGCAGGATGACGTTGCCCAGATACTCGTCCGGGGTCATGTTTTTGGTGGCGTCACTGTGCGCCATCATCGAGATCAGGTCGCCGCGCACCGGCTCAGTCACCCGCTCGTTCCAGAGCCCGGTGAAATAGGCCAGGCACTCCATCAGCTCGGCCTGCCGCGCGTCTTCGGTTTCGACGATGCCGCCCTTGATCGGCATGGCAGTGGCCACGTCGGACCAGCGCGTCAGCTTGCGGCGTTCCTCGAACGGGAAGTCGAACAGGGTGGCCAGCATCTGGGTGGTGAGTTCGATGGAGACCCGGTCGACCCAGTCGAAGGTTTCGCCGATGGGCAGGGCGTCGAGAATCTTCGCCGCCCGCTCACGGATGATCGGCTCCATCTGCATCAGGTTGGCCGGCGACACGATGGGGCTGACCGCTTTGCGCTGCACGTCGTGCTTGGGCTGATCCATGGCAATGAAGCTGGGCCGGCGCAGGTCCGGGCGCGCGTCGCGAATGGTAATGCCGCCCAGCGCCGCGTCGGATGAGAACATGCCGTGGTTGGTGTCCACCGCCATGATGTCCTGATAGCGGGTCACCGACCAGTAGGACCCGAACTCACTGTCCTTGCACCAGTGCACCGGGTCCTCGGCACGCAGGCGTTCGAAATACGGCCAGTGAGCGTCGTTGAGGAACAACTCGGGGTCGCCCGGGTGCATATCCTCCAGCGGGATCGCATAGGCGTTCGCGCGGGCCTGGTCTTT
>JANNFM010000210.1:0-3804 GCA_031379795.1 Alphaproteobacteria bacterium | reverse complement strand
CTCGCCGCCCTCAGACGTCTGGCCCTCAACGTCTTGAGAGCCGAGCCATCCAATATCCCCCTGCGCCACAAAGGACTCCTGGCCAGATGGAATGATCAGAAACTCATCTCGCTGATCACTCATATGCGATAGCCCTACCCTCTGGGGGAAAGCGGCCCGATGCGCGGCGCGCGAGCGGCCGATGGGGGAGGTTGTCCTGCCGGGGCATGTTCGAGCGCCGCCCTAGCGCGCCGTGTCCAAAATTCAACACTTCCCCCATCGGCGTCTCGCCCCTGCGGGACTTCGCGCCGCTTTCCCCCAGAGGGGGAAACCACAGGGATCGAGCGCCCCGGACAAATTCTAGGCTCCGGCCATACGCCGGGCCATCGAAATCGGACGCGCGTCAGCCGATTCTGACACCCATGCCGCCGTCCACCGGCAGGATCGCACCGGTGATGAACTTTGCGTCGTCGGAGGACAGGAACAGGGCCGCGTGGGCCACGTCCCAGGCCGTGCCCATCTTGGCCCCCAGCGGCACACGGGCATCGCGTTCGGCCCGTACGTCGGCCTGACTGCGCCCGCTGGCGCCCGCGATCCCGGCGACCGCCATCGGCGTGTCGATCAAGCCCGGCTGGACGGCGTTGCAGCGGATGCCATATCGGGCTTGGGAAATGGCCACATTGGCCGTCAGCCGGTTCACCCCCGCCTTGGAAATCTCATAGGCCAGCTGGATGCCGCCGGCGCGTGCCGCCAGCGATGAGATGTTGACGATCGATCCGGTTTTCTGCTCACGCATGACGGCGAGCGCCGCCTTGGTGACCAACCACATGCCTTTCAGATTGACCGCCAGGATGCGGTCAAAGGCGGCCTCCTCGACCCGGTGCGCCGGCCCATCGCCGCCGCCGATGCCTACGTTGTTGACCAGGATATCCAGGCGTCCAAGCCGCGCCACGGCCTGCTCCACGATCTCGGCGACCTCCTTGGCGCGGGTGACGTCGGCCTGCATGGCGCTGGCCTCGCCGCCAGCCGCCTGGATCATGGCGGCGGTCTCCTCCGCCCGTTCGCCGATCCGGTCGACGCAGAGCACGCGCGCGCCTTCGGCGGCGAACAGCAAGGCCATGGCGCGGCCATTGCCGAGGGTCTCGCCAGGTGACTGGCCGGCGCCGACGATGACGGCGGTCTTGCCTTCGAGACGTCCCGCCACCTCAGAAGCCCTTGAGTTCGGGATCGAGCACCTGCCCGGCATCCAGCTGCACGCCGAAGGTGTTCAGGATCATCGAGACCTGGGTGTACTGGCCGGTGGTGAACACCACGTCCATGCGCTGCTTCTCCGAGTAGTGCAGCTTGAGGGTGCCCCAGGTGCTGTCGCTGATGAACTGATCGGCGTGAAGCTCGTCGACGGCGCGGATCAATACGGCGTCTGCGGGACTCCAGCCGGCGTCAGCGCCGCGCTTGATGGCCTCGATCTCGGCGGCGGTCAGCCCCGAGTCCAGGCCGATGCGGGTGTGCTGGGTGAATTCGTAGCCCGACTTGCAGAGGTAGCCCACGCGCAGGATCACGATCTCCCGCTCTCGTGCCGGCAGGTCATTTCGCCGGGACAGCACATAGCCGCCCCACTGATTGAACCGGGCCAGCGCCTTGGGCGCATGGGCCAGGGTCCGGAAGATGTTGAGCACGCCCAGCTTGCCGCCGCGAACCGGCTCAAGGGCCTCGGCCTGCTCGGGTGAAAGATCCTCATCGCGCAATGGCGCAACGCGTGGCGCGGACAGTCTCATGTGGGTTTCCTCAAGTCTGGTTCTTGGCGTCACCTTAGTGTGGGCGCGGCGCGGCGCTACCGGAATTCGGTCTCACGCCTTTTCATGCTTGCGGCCCGCCGCGGGTTGGCGTCCGATGTGGCCCTGACGCGGGCCGGGGAAACGCCATGACCACCTTTCGACTGAACGGACGGGACGTCACTGTGGGAGGCCCGGATGACGCGCCGCTGCTGTGGGCGATCCGCGATGACGCGGGGCTGACCGGCACCAAGTTCGGCTGCGGCATCGGCCAGTGCGGGGCGTGTACGGTCCATGTGAACGGCGAGGCCGTTCGATCCTGCCTGACACCGGTGTCGTCGGTCGCCGGACAGTCGGTGACCACGATCGAAGGCCTGGGCGGCGAGCACGCCCTGCAGAAGGCCTGGATCGAGACCCAGGCGCCCCAGTGCGGCTACTGCCAGTCGGGCCAGATCATGCAGGCCGCCGCCCTGCTGAAGTCGAAACCCAAGCCCACCGACGCCGACATCGACGCGGCCATGGCCGGAAACCTCTGCCGCTGCATGGCCTATGTGCGGATCAAGAAGGCGATCAAGCTGGCCGCAGGAGCGAAGGCATGAGCGTCTCCCTCGACAACGGCCCTGTGGCCAACATCACCCCCTCCCGCCGCGGTTTCCTGATCACCGTCACCGCGGCCGGTGCCCTGTTCAGCGCCACGGCGCCGGCCCAGGCTGCGGACAGCTTCGCGCCCACCATCTGGTACGGCATCGACCGGACCGGCGCCGTCACCGTCCACATCATCCGCGCCGAGATGGGCCAGCACGTCGGCACCGCCATCGCCCGCATCGTCGCCGACGAGCTGGAGGCCGACTGGTCCAAGGTCAAGATCGACCACGTGGATTCCGATCCCAAATGGGGCCTGATGGTCACCGGCGGCAGCTGGTCGGTATGGCAGTGCTATCCGCTCTACAGCCAGGCTGCGGCGGCCGGCCGGATCGCCCTGATCGAGGCGGGCGCCAAACTGCTGGGCGTGCCCGTCGCCGCCTGCGTCGCCCGGAACGGTGCCGTGGTCGCGGGCAAGGCCTCGGTGTCCTACGGCGATATCATCGCCAAGGGGGACCTCAGCCGCAAGTTCACGGAAGCCGAACTCGCCAAACTGCCGATCAAGACCCCGGCCCAGCGCCGGCTGATCGGCAAGCCGGCCCAGGCGCGCGACATTCCGGGCAAGACCAACGGCAAGGGCCTCTACGGCCTCGACGCCAAGGTTCCGGGAATGGTCTATGCCCGGCCAAAGCTGCCTCCCACCCGCTATGGCTCCAAAGTCACCGCCATCGATGACAGCGCCGCCAAGGCTGTGCCGGGCTACATCCGCGCCATCGCGTTGGAGGACGCCTCTGGCACCGTCCCTGGCTGGGTGATGGTCTACGCCACCAGCTTCGTCGCTGCCGACCGCGCCACCGAGGCTTTGAAAGTCACCTGGACCTCGCCGGACGCCATCAAGGTTTCTGAAGCTGATCTTCAGGCCCGCGCCCGCGCGCTGGTCGCCGACCAGACCAAGGGCGGTCTGGTCGTTGAGGATCCGGGCGTCGATGCGGCGTTCAAGGCTGCGACGTCCACGCTGGCCCAGACCTACACCACCGCCACCGCGCTGCACTTCCAGATGGAGCCGGTGAATGCACTGGCCTTCGAGAAGGACGGCAAGTTCGAGATCCATACCGGCAACCAGTGGCAATCCCTGGTCCTGCCCTGGCTGGCCCAGGCGCTGGGCCGCAAGGAAGACACCATTGTCTTGCGCACCTATCTGCTCGGCGGCGGTTTCGGGCGACGCCTGAACGGCGACTATGCGGTGGGCGCGGCGCTCGCCTCCAAGGCCATCGGCGGCAAGCCGGTGAAGATGGTCATGACCCGGGCCGACGACAGCCGCTTCGACAGCCCCCGGTCCGCCTCGGTCCAGACCGTGAAGATGGCCTTCGGCGAGGCTGGCCGCGTGACCGCCATGGAGCATGTCGCCTGCGCCGGCTGGCCCACCGAGGCCATGGCCCCCTTCTTCATGCCCAAGGGCGCCAATGGCGTG
>JANNFM010000209.1:0-22172 GCA_031379795.1 Alphaproteobacteria bacterium | reverse complement strand
CTCGCCGCCCTCAGACGTCTGGCCCTCAACGTCTTGAGAGCCGAGCCATCCAATATCCCCCTGCGCCACAAAGGACTCCTGGCCAGATGGAATGATCAGAAACTCATCTCGCTGATCACTCATATGCGATAGCCCTACCCTTCCAGGGGGAAAGCGGCCCGATGCGCGAAGCGCGAGTGGCCGATGGGGGAAGTCGATGTCCCCGTATTACCCCTCACCCCACCCAGGTCACCAGCCCGATCACCGCGCCGGTCATGGCGGAGGCCATGTTGCCGGCCAGCCAGGACTTCATGCCCAGCGCGGCCACCTCGGCGCGGCGGCCGGGTGCCAAGGTCCCGATGGTGGAGACCAGCAGGCCCACGCTGGCCAGGTTCGCCACGCCGCAGAGGGCATAGGTGACGATCAGCTGGCTGCGCGGATCGAACGTCGCCACCGGCAACGCCGCCAGGTCCAGATAGGCGACATATTCGTTGAGGATGGTCTTGGTCCCCATCAGGGCCCCGGCCTGGGGCGCCTGGTCCCAGGGCACGCCCAGGGTCCACATCAGGGGCGAAAACAGCCAGCCGAAAATGCGCCGCAGGGTCAGGGGCTGGCCGTCGAACAGGGGCACCAGCGTCAGGGCCTGATCCACCAGGGCGACCAGGGCGAAGATCACGATGATCACCCCGATCACCGCCAGGAACAACTGCACGCCGTCCATCGTGCCGCGCACGATGGCGTCGATGCTGCTATCGTATTTGAGGCCCGCCTCGTCGGTGGAGGCGTCGGTGCCGCCCTGACCGGGCAGCATCAGCCGGGCGATCAGGATCGACGCCGGCAGCGAGATCAGCGAGGCCGAGATCATGTGGCCGACCGCGTCGGGCACGCTCTTCGACAGGGTCTGGGCGTAGAGCACCAGCAGCACGCCGGAGATGTTGGACATGGCCAGCACCATGACGGCGAACAGCTCCGACCGGCTCATCCGCTCGAAATACGCCCGCACCACCAGCGGTGATTCCACGACCCCTAAGAAGATATTCGCCCCGGCGCTGAGGCCCACCACGCCGCTGACGCCCAGGGTGCGGCGCAGCGCCCAGGACAAGCCCTGGACGATCCGCGACAGCACGCCCCAGTGCCACATCAGCGCCGCCAGCGCCGAGTAGACGATGATCAGGGGCAGGATCTGGAACGCGATGATCAGCGGCGGCGCCACGCCGGGCTTCAGCTCAAACGGCAGCGGCCCGCCGCCCGTGTAGCCGAACATGTAGCTGGAGCCGACCAGCGAGGCCTGCTCGATGGCGGCCACGGCGTGGTTGGCCAGGCCGATGATGGACCACACGAAGGGCACGCGCACGACGATCAGGGCGATGGCGATCTGCAGGGCGATGGCGCCGAGGATCCAGAGCGCGGTGGGCCGAGCGCGGCGGTCTTCGGAGAGGGCCCAGGCGGTGAGGGTGATCAGGGCGATGCCAGTGAGGCCCTGGAGCTGGAGGAGGATGTTGGATGCCATGTGCGTGTTCTGCCCCCGGTGGGGGGTTCATACGCTGGCGGGGGTGGGGGCGGGAACTGCGATTTCAACGCCCGTCATCAATCCAACGCCCGTCATCCCACGGTCGCGCAGCGGTCCGGGGGACCCATGCTGAGTTTGCGGGGTGGCAGGCGCCGGAAGGATTTGGCCACGAACGGACACGAAAAACACGAACGGCGCTGACTTAGCCGGACGCGGCGCGCTCGGTTAACGCGGGAAGAGGGAAGAAAACCACGGAAAACACGGACAGGCACGGAAGGCGCCGTGGCTGGATGGCCCGCATGAGCAAGGCTCGAACCGCCCCCACCCCTCGGTCATTCCCGCGAACGCGGGAACCGAGGTGTTTTTTTTGGGAACCGCGAACCCACGCGAAGGAACGCGAACGGGGTGGGGTGAGGAGGCGGGCTTGACCTTCGGGCGTCCTGGGCAACAGACACCGGGATACTTGTCAGAGCAGCTTGCCATCCAAGCGGAACAAACCGACCTTCCGGCCGGAAGCAATCAAGAGGGCTTGTGCGACCATGGTCGAGGGTGGATGTCATTGCGGGGCAGTGCGGTTTGCGGTGGAGGGAGCGCCTGTGTTCAGCGCGATCTGCCATTGCGCCGACTGCCGGCGGTGTTCCGGAGCGCCAATGCTGGCCGTGGGTCTTTTCGCCGCCGACGCGTTCCAATGGACCCGGGGCGAGGCACGCGCCTACGCCTCGTCCGAAAACACGCGGCGTTACTTCTGCGGGGCGTGCGGGACGGGCCTGGCCTATGTCAACGAAGTGCTGTTGCCCGGGATTGTAGACATCCGGCTTGCGGCGCTGGACGATCCGGAAACCTTCCCACCCACAGACCAGTTGCAGACCGGGGACGCCCTCAGCTGGATGACCGCTGCCCACACCCTGACCGCGCATGTCGGCTATCCACCATCGACGTAGTGGGAATACCGTGACAGGTCCAACAATCCCTGGATCCCCCGGACCCGGGAGAAAAGTCAGCCGCCCCGCCGACACCGGAGCCCGTTCGCGTTCCTTCGCGTGGGTTCGCGGTTCCCAAAAAACACCTGGGTTCCCGCGTTCGCGGGAATGACCGAGGGGTGGGGGCGGGGCGAGCGTTGTCCGTGCGGGCGGAGGGTTCCGGCGCCTTCCGTGTCTGTCCGTGTTTTCCGTGGTTTTCTTTTGCTTGCCGGCGTTTGCAGACGAACGGCGGAGCGCGCCGCCTGCCCCCTCCACCACGCCCTCTTCGGGGCGCGGTCCCCCTCCTGCCGCTTCGCGGGGGAGGTGAGGCGGTGGGGTTGATCTTCGGGCGGCGAGGCGGGAGGGTCTTACCGCGATAGCGAGGACAAGATCATGAGCGGCTGGGACGGGCGCGGGCTGGTGTCGACGGAATGGGTGGCGGGGCATCTGGATGATCCGACCCTGAGGATCTTCGACGCCACGGTGCATCTGCGGCCCGCCAAGCCCGGGCCCTATGTGGTGGAGAGCGGGCGGGCGGATTATGGGGCCGGGCATATTCCGGGCGCGGCGTTTGTCGATCTGGCGCGGGAGCTGTCGGACACCGCCTCGCCTTTGGGGTTCACACGGCTGAAGGGTGAGGCGCTGGCCGATGCGCTGGGCGCGGCGGGGATTGGGCCGGGGGTGAAGGTGGTTTGTTACAGCACGTCCACGCCGATGTGGGCGACGCGGCTGTGGTGGATATTGCGGTCGGCGGGGGTGGCCGATGTGGCGGTGCTGGATGGCGGCTATGCGCGCTGGGTGGCCGAGGGGCGGGCCGTGGCGACTGAGGCGCGGTCCTATCCGGCGGCGCGCGCGGTGCTCGCCGAGCGGGCCGACGCCTGGGCTGATCGGAACGCGGTGCTGGCGGCCATCGACGACGGGGCGATCTGTACGATCAACGCCCTGCCCGCCGGGGTGCACTCGGGCGAGGCGGAGATGAACTATGGCCGCAAGGGCCACATCAAGGGCAGCCGCAATGTGCCCTATGCGGCGTTGCTGGACGCGGACGGGCTCTATCGCAGCGACGATGAGTTGCGGGCGCTGTTCGAGGGCGTGGGCGCGTTTGATCGGCCCCGGGTGATTTTCTATTGCGGCGGCGGCATCTCGGCGACGATGGACGCGCTGGCCCTGACCCGGCTGGGACACCCGTCGGTGGCGGTCTACGACGGGTCGATGTCGGAGTGGACCAAGGACCCGAGCCTGCCGATGGAGACGGGGGCTTAAGGGCGGGGGACCAATCCAAATTTTGCTCGTCATTGCCCGGCTTGTCCGGGCAACCCATAGACGCTGGCGGTTTTCGAAGGGAACCCGGCGGCGACGCTCTGACCGTATTCGGCAGGCTCGGTGATTATGGGTTACCCGACCAAGTCGGGTAATGACGAGCCTATTGATATGGTGGACTTGACCCGCCCCTTCAGAACACGTCCCTCACGCCCAGTGCCCTGGGCGTCGGCGTGATGGCCGCACCCCTGGACCGCTTCAGCACCCAGTCGGTCAGGGTGTTGGGAACCGCAGCGTTGCCCGGGTCGCCCGGCTTGCCCTTGTCGGGCGTGGTGTCGTCGGCGGCGACGAAGTCGGTGTGATTGTAGATGGCCACATTGATCCGGGGATCCAGCGGGGTGATCGCCCTGGCCGGGTCGGTCTGGAAGGTGCCGGCCTTGTTGATCTCGGTGTAGTCGGTCACGCCCGGGAACGGATTTCCGGCCCGCGCGGCTGTGCTCTGGCGGGCGACATAGACCGGGATCGCGGTGATGGCCGCCTTGTCGAGGTCGAGCTTCACCCCGTCACGGTCGACCTTCAGGGTCTTGTAGCGGCCCACGAAATTGGCATCGAAATCCCAGCGTTCGGACTGGTACCAGTTGAAAGCGATCATGGACGAAGCGTCCAGAGTGCGGGGGCCGCTCTGCGCAAAGGTGGCCGTGGCGGGACGGACATTGGTGCGCGACGGCGCCCAGGCCTGGGCCTGTAGCCACAGCATGGCCTTGCTCGGTTCGGCGACCCCGCCGTTGCCGCCACCCTCAATCCAGCCGTAGACCTTGCCGGGGTTCAGCATCGCCGCCGAGGGGGTGCAGGTGACGGCGGGACCGGTGCGCGGCTGGCCCAGCATCGGCGGCTCCGGCGTCTTGTCGCAGAGCGCCTCGGTGCCCGGCAGGGGTGTGAAATCCAGCTTGCCAAGGCCCTGGCCCAGGAACCGCAGGACCGACAGCTGCACCGCGCCACCGGGCACGGGCTCGGTGTCAAAGGACACTCCCGCCCGCGCCAGCCAGGAAACCCGCAGGCCCCGCAGGAAGTCGTCGCCGGGGCCGGGCGTCATGCCGACGGCGCGCAAGGGGAAGACGGCCTCGGTGCCGGGATCGGAAAAGGCATAGTAAAGGCCGGTGACGGACTGACCCATGAAGGAGGTCAGGCTGGCCACGGCGCCCAGCAGGCCGTTGCCGTCGGTGTAAACCTTCGACTTGCCCGAGCGCAGGTCAGCCACCCGGCTGAAGTAGGCGCCCAGCTGGGCCTCGGTCGGCTTGTCCTCACCCCCAACCGACGGGCCACCATCCAGGAAGATCAGGCCGGACAGCTTGTCGACGCCACGCTTGCCGTCGGGTTGCATCCGGGCGGCATAGTTGGCGACAAAGCCGCCGCCCTGGCTGTGTCCAGCCAGGAAGACGTTGCGCGAACCGGTCCGGGTCTTGATCAGGCCGATCATGGCATCGACATCACCGGCGTAAGCCTGAAAGCCCCAGTCGGCCATGAACCCCAGATCGGTCTGGGTGAGCGCCTTGAAGGTGGCGTCGGGGCCCGGTGCCATGATCCGGGCCGGTGCGTTGGCCGTGGGGCCCGGCTGAGTGATCGGCGTGCCGTAGTAGTATTTCAGCGCGACGGCGGGGTCCTTTGCTTTGCGCGCGGCGATCAGGGCGGACGTGTCGGCCAGGTGCGCGCCGCGGCGCTGCAGCACCCACACCTCGATCCGGCAGGGCTTGCCCCCGCACTGGCTCTGCGGCGCCTTCTTGACCAGCTGGCTGGCGAGGAAGACCCATTGCGACGGTGTCGATGAGAACCCCGGCAGGGCCACGATCACCGCATTGGCCGGCTTGGGGGTCTCGCCATCGGCGGCCAGACGCAGGCGCAGGAATGTCGCGGAGTTCAAGGATCTGGGAGTTCCGGGGGCGGCGTATCCCGGTGTCTGGAGGTATTCGCCAAGCACCTCGGGATAGCCTGGAACTGTGCTGGGCGGAGACGTTGCGGCGAGGGCCGGTGTTGCGAACAGGGTCGCGAGGGCCAAAGCCCAGCCCGTCAGGTTCGATGTCATGAAGCCTCCGCCCGGACACAAAGGATGGGTCCTTGCACGCCAGTCTGATCGTGTCGGGGACGGGAGACAAGACGAAGTCAGTTCGCCGGTTGTCAGATGCGCCCTTTAGGTTCCAAGTTGGCCCGGCTGTCCCATTTCGCAAAGGGTTTCGATGAACGACTTTCACGGCCTTGTGGGCGCCGCCAGAACTATTGCCGCCGGGATCGCGCCGCGCGGCGCGGAGATCGAGGCGCTGCGGCGGCTGCCCTCAGACATCGCGACCCGCCTGGGCGAGGCCGGCTTCTTCCGGATGTTCGTCAGCGAGAGCGCGGGGGGCCTGGAGGCGCCGCCCGCCATCGCCGCCCAGGTCTATGAGGCCATCGCCCAGGGTGACGCCGCGAGTGGCTGGGTGACCTTCATCGGCGCGACCACCGGCCTGGCGTGCGGCCGGCTGACCGACGAGGCCACGCGGGAGTTGCTGGCTGACCCCGCCAACCTGATCTCGGGGGTGTTCGCGGCGTCGGGCGTGGCGACAAAGGTGGAGGGCGGCTTCCGCGTGAACGGAACCTGGCAGTGGGGGTCAGGCTCGGGCAATGCGCAATGGGTCGGTGGCGGGTGCGTGCTGGTGGAGGACGGCCAGCCGCTGACCAATTCGGCGGGGTTGCCGCGCAATCACATGCTGTTCTTCCCGGCGGCGGACGTGATCTCGCTGGACACCTGGCACGTCTCGGGCCTCAGCGGGACGGGCAGCACGGCCTTCGAGGTCCGGGACCTGTTCGTGCCCGAGCACCGCGCGGCGGGCTATCAGGTCAAGTCGCCACCAGACCGGCCGCTGTTCCGGTTTCCGGGGTTCTCGCCGCTGGCCCAGGGCGTGGCGGCGGTGGGGCTGGGGATTGCAAGGGCCAGCCTCGACGAACTGATCAGGGTCGCCAGCGAAAAGCGGCGCGGCGGGTCGTCGACCCCGCTGGCACAAAAGTCGTATGTCCAGATGGAGGTCGCCCGCGCCGAAGCCCGCCTGCGTTCGGCCCGCGCGTTCTTCTACAATTCCATCGATGCGGGCTGGGAGGCGGCCAACGCGGGCGGGCCGGTGGCGGTCAGCCACAGCCGTGACATGCGCCTGGCCACCTGGCACGCGATGCAGGAATCCGCCGCCGTGGTGGACATGATGTACAATCTGGCCGGGGGCAGCTCGATCTATGACATCTCGCCGCTGCAGCGCCAGTTCCGCGATGTGCATGTGGCCACGCAGCATTTCATGGTCTCGCCGATGATCGCGGAAACAGCGGGGCGCCTGTTCCTGGGGTTGCCCACCGTGACCGCCGGGTTTTGACGTTTGGGGAGACGCAAGCATGATCGCCTATTCGACCATCGGCGTGGACGACATGGCCCGCGCCATATGCTTTTACGACGCCGCCTTCGCGCCGCTGGGTGCGGTCAGGGATACCACCAGCGAGACCTGGACGGGCTATTCCCGCGCAGGCGACCGGGCGAAGTTTTTCCTGACCCGGCCCTTTGACCGCGCTGCGCCGTCAGGGGGCAACGGGGCGATGCTGGCGTTTCTGGGCGAAGACCGCGACGCGATCGACCGGTTCCATGCGGCGGCGATGGCGAATGGCGGAACGTGCGAGGGGCCGCCCGGCGTGCGCGACGGCATGAACCCCGTGTTCTATGCGGCATACGTCCGCGACTGCGACGGCAACAAGCTCTGCGCGTTCGTTCGGAGGTGAGCCGGAGATTTCGCTCCGCGCGATAGCCGCGTACCCCCACGGGTGTCATCCCGGTTTTGGCGAAGCCAAAGACCGGGACCCATAGACTCCGTGGAGCGAATCACAGGTCAAAGCGGCGCCGCCTCGCGAGGATTGGCGCGGCGGAGTCTATGGGTCCCGGTCTTCGCGTTCCGCGAAACCGGGATGACACCGGGGGGTGGGGGCGAAGGGGTTGCTCCACCTTCGCGCTGGCGGGTGCTATCATGACCCTACTCGCCTCCTGATACGCGCTACGGTTTCAGGATTCCCCTGAGGCGTGCATGTGGTTGCGCGGCGACGCCGCGTCTGGAATAGATGGCTTTCCAAAGCCCCCAAGCCCCCAAGCCCCCAAGCCCCCAAGCCCCCAAGCCCCCAAGCCCCCAGCGGGTTAGTGGCGGAAGGGGCGCAATCCTAGCGATTTGATCGCGAAACGGGGGCTATTTTGAACAAAATTACGGGTCTCGCGACAGCCGTCGCGCTTCTGTTTGCCGGGTCCAGTGCGACGGCGGCGACCTATGTAGCCAATCGCGCGGTGGGGACGGGTTCAGTGAACCTGTCGATCACGACGGACGATACGCTTGGGGTTTTGGCCGCAGTAAACATTCTGGATTACACGATTATTGTTGATAATGGCGCGCCGGCGACCATCAGCAAATCACAAGGCGGCCAAGTTCAATTCAGCAACAACGGACTTACGGCAACCGCAACAGATTTGCGTTTCAATTTCAATGCAAACATCGGAAGCAATTACGTCTACTTTTTGAATTCCGCTGGGACTGGCTACTTTGCGTGGCAGGGTACGCCTGTCATCGACAATTTTGGTCCCGGAGAGATTGTGTTCACTTTCGCTAACGCGAGCCCATTGTCGAGGCAAGCCTACTCCGGCAATCAGATCGTCGCCTCGGTCGCCAACAATGGTGGACCTGGCCCCGTCCCCGAACCCGCCACCTGGGCGATGATGATCCTGGGCTTCGGTGCCGCCGGGTCCCTGCTGCGTCGCCGCCGGGTCGTCGCGGCGTAATATCGAGACGACCTCTACCAGACGCCGCCGATCCCCAAGGATCAGCGGCGTTGGGGTGTCGCGCTAACCGCCCGCTGGCGCTGCCGCCTGATCGAGGACGGCCTCGGTCCATTTGGCCAGGCTCATGCCGGCCAGTTCGGCTGCCAGGGCCGCGCGAGCGTGGACTGCGGGGTCGACGCGCACCATGAGCTGGCCGGAAAACGGCTTCTGCGGCGTCTTGCCGACCCGCGCGCAAACGTCGATGTAGCCGTCCACCGCCTCGCGGAACGCGGCCCTGAGATCCTCGACGGTTTCGCCGTGGAAATTCACCCCGTCGCGCAGCCCCGCGACGCGACCGACAAACAGGCCGTCCTCGTCGTCGAACTCCACCCGCGCCGAATAGCCTTTGTAGGTCATGCTGCTCATGGTCGAACTCCGATCCTGATCAGGAACGCCCTGGCGGCGCGCACCTGATAGCGCTTCGCCTCTTTCGCCGGGTGAGGCCGATGAAAAAACTCGATCTCACCGTCATGCCGGAATGACACGGCCGAACCCGGTCCCTCAATCACCTGACATCCAACCGCCTTGAGCAAACCCTCAAGATCGGCCCAGACAAGGCCCGCCGGTGTGGGCACACCGAAGACCGAAACCAGCGTCTTGCGATGCTTGCTGTTCACGCAAGCGGACTATCGGAAAGGTGTTGTTGTTGCAAGCGTTTTTCGCAAGCATACAGTGGGCGCACTTTCCTCACGCTTGGTATCATCGATCCGTTGAACTGAATTTGGGTGTCGGTCCTTGGGCACGTGCCGGTGATGATGCGTAAGTCCCTCAATGTTCGGGCTGGCAGGCGGAGAGGCGATAGGCCAATTTGCAACGACCGCAACCCACGAGCCTGAACGATGAGCGCGCGCCACACCCCTGAGGACGTCGAGATCTGGCGGCGTGACGGTGTTCGACCTCTCGTCAGTTTCTTCACGCCGCAGGAGGTGGCAGCCGTGCGGGCGGACTTTGTCACCGTGTTCGGTCGCGAGGCCGGCGCGGCCGAGGGCCTGAACAAGAAGCGGGACGGCCAGCTGGGTCGCTTTAACGATGCCCAGTTCAAGGACTTTGACGCCATCCCGTTTGATTGCTCACCGGCGCTGAACCTGATCGGGGTGCATCCCGCGCTGATCGCCTTCGCCAGGGCGGCGCTGAAGACCGACACTGTGCATCTCTACCAGTGCCAGGCCTGGGCCAAGTTCACCGGCGACGCCGACTATGATCAGCCGTTCCACTGCGACTTCGGCAATCATACGCTGACCGTGCCGTCCGAGGCTGACCACCTGAATTCGGTGACGATCCTTTGCTACTTCACCGACGTCTCGGACGCGCACGGGGCGATGAACTATGTGACGCGACCGGACAGCGCCACGGTAGCAGGGCCCGAGGGCACGCTGGATTTTTCGCCGGAGCATCAGGCGAAACTGCAAGACGGTCTGAAGACGCTGGCCCGCTCCAGCGCGGCACCGGCCGGCTCGATCGTGCCCTACGGCATCGACATCTATCACCGGGGCACCAACATGACCGCGCCGGGCGGCGTGCGCTACGCCGTCATGGTCTGCTTCAAGGCGGCGGGCAACGAGGCCATCGGCTATCACGCCTGGCCGTTTCATCAGACCAAGCCCTGGCGCAACGTCTTCGACCACGCGACGCCGGAACAGCTGGCCTGCTTCGGCGTGCAACCGCCCGGTCACCCGTTCTGGACGGAAGACACCCTGCGCCGCGCCCAGGTGCGCTATCCCGGCTGGGACCTCACGCCCTACCGCGCGGCCTTGGCATGACGATGAACCTGGAGACCTACCGGGCGCTGGGCTTGCAGGAGACGCGTAGCCGGGAGGTCAACGGCCACAAGCCCGCCGACTTCGCGGGCTACCTCCAGCATGCCGGTGACGGCCCCTACAACCCATGTCCCGAGGCGTTTCCCGACGACGATGTGCCAAGAGGGACCGTGACGCGGTATGCCGACTGGGATCAGACCCGGGTCTATCCGGGAACCCTGCGGGTCATCAGCGTTTACGTCCCTGCCAATCTGGATCGCAGCCAACCGGCCAATCTGATCGTCTTCAACGACGGCGGCGCATATCTGGACCGCCAGGGCGCGGTCCGCGCGACCCAGGTGTTGGACAGCCTCCACGCCCGCGGCACCATCGCCCCCACCGTGGCAGTCTTCGTTAACCCCGGACACGCGCCCGTCGATCCGGCGATGCCCCGGCGCGAGGTCCATGAAGCCGCCATGGAACAGCGTCGGCAAGAGTACGACGCGCTGACCGACACCTTTGGCCGATTCCTGATCCAGGAGGTGCTGCCGTTTGTCGAAGCGCGCGAGGGTCTGATCCTGACCCGCGATCCAGACCTCCGCACCGTCTGCGGTATTTCCAGCGGCGGCATCTGTGCGTTCACCGTGGCCTGGCATTTTCCGGACCAGTTCCGTCGGGTACTGAGCCACTGCGGCTCGTTCGTGAACATCATGGGCGGGCACAACTATCCGTATCTGGTGGGCATCACGCCCCGGCTGCCGCTGCGGGTGTTTCTGCAGAGCGGCGAGAATGACGGGCGCAACGCGCTGGGCGACTGGCCGCTGGCCAACCAGACCATGGCGCGCGCTCTGGCGTTCGCAGGCTATGACGTCAGGTTTGACTACGGAACCGGCGCGCACAACCTGCGCCATGCCGGGGCGATTTTCGCCGACTCCCTGAGGTGGCTCTGGCGGGATTAGACGTCAGCCTGCGTCTTGCGCCTTTACCGCGAACGCGAGGAACAACTCTCGAAACAGCGCCAGCGCCCGGGCGTGGCCCGCCGGGTCTTGCTGCAACACCTGATCCAGCGCCAATCCTCGCAGACAGGCGACCATGAGGTGGCGAAAGGCCAGCAACTGTTCTCGGGGCCAGCGCAGCAGGCTCAGGTATTCCGCCCACCAGTCATCCACCGAAATCTCGCTTTCGGTCAGATGAGGCGCGACGGCGCTAGCCAGGTTCGCATCGTTCCGGGCCGCCATCAGCAACTCCATGGCAACGAAGTGATGTGGCCCTGCGTGTTCACTCAAGCCCATGTCAATGAGCGCCACAACTCGCTCAAGCGGAGTCTTCGCCTGATTGAGGTGGGCAAGCGCTTTGGCGCTGATGCCGCGCGGCAACGCGCTCGCAATGGCCGCCATGACCTGGTACTTGTCCGCAAAGTGGTAATGCAGTGGTCCCCGTGACAACCCCGCCTGTCGGGCGATCAGCAGCATTGTCGTCTGGGCGTAGCCAAAGTCCGCCAGGCAGCGGGCGCCGGTCGCGACGATCAGCCGCCGGGTCCGGCGGGTCTGTTCCGCCTTCGATATCAAAGCGTCAGGCAGAGCGGTTGCCGGATCGATCTTTTCCGAGTTCACGACCCCCTCGCTCCCGAAAGCCGCGCTTCAATCTGGCGGCGCAGGTCACGCTGGACGGTCTCGGTGAGCGGATAGACCCAGAAGAAAGGCGCGGCAGCGCCCATGATCAGCATCGGTATCCAGGCATAGGTAACCATCAGCGCAAACACCGCATCGGCGCTGTTCACGGCCGTGGAAGTCTCGAAACCGAACAGCGCCGGCAGCGCGGTTCCAATCAAGGCACCGAGCGCGCCGCCCAGGTTGGACAAGGCACCCAGCAAGGCAATGAACAGCCCGTTGCGGGCCCGCCCGGTCGCCAGCGTATCGAGATCAACGACATCAGCGACCATTGAAGCGATCAGGATAGCGATCGCGCCTCCGGATAACCCCCGGATGACGATGCAGGTGCCGTAGAGCCAAGCCTGGTCATGCGGGATCAGCGGGATGGGGAAGCTGAACAGCGCCATGCCCGCCGCCGCCGCCGCCAGCGCTCGATGTTTACCCACCCGCCGCGCCAGCCACAACCAGAACGGTAAGGCCGCAAGTCCGGCGATGTTCTCTGCCGCCAGAATGATCGGGAACAGCTTCCGTGCATGGAACACCTTGTCCATGACAATCAGGTGCAGCGACGCCCCGATGATGGCACCGCACAGAAATACCGCGAAACCGCCCATCAACCAGAGAAACGGTCGGTTGCGGGTGACAACCTCGACGGCCTCGCGCCAGGTCACGCGCTGGGTATCCATGGTTTCAGCCGGGGGCTCCGGCACTGTCAGAAGGGTGAACACGAACAGCAGTGGCATGGCGGTGACCGCGACAGCACCCATCCAGAACAGCACCGTGCGGGTCTCGCCGTTCCCGGACATCTGGAACGCCAGGATCATCGCCAGCGCCAGCATGCTGGAGGCCACGCCGAAGCCCTCGCGCCAAGCCGCCACCTGAGTACGTCCCGCATAACTCTTGGAGAGTTCCGCGCCCCACGCCCGATAGGGAATATCGACGACGGCCAACGAGATCAGCGCCAGCGCGATCCAGAGCGTTGCGTAGAGCGGGGTGACCTGGACTGGAGGAGCGAAAACCATCCAGGTACTGAGCATCAACAGTGGCAGACCCAGCATAATCCACGCCTTTCGACGGCCGAAGCGACTGCGCGTGCGGTCGCTGAGTGCGCCAATCACCGGTTCGGCCACCACCAGGCTGAGCCGGGTGGCAAACAGGATCGAGCCCACCACTGCCAAGGGAAGGCCGAAGTCTCCGGAATAGAAAGCGGGGACGAAGGTCACCAACGGCGTCAGCAGGATCGAGTGCGCGAGGAAGGGAAGGCCATATTGGACCGACAGTCTGATCGAACCATGAGGGTTCTCGTACAAGGACCGACCAGTCATTTCGCCTGCGTTGGTGAGAGGAAGCCAGAGCCTGGACGAAGAGGCACCGCCACAGACTTGACCCGAAACTCGCTGTGCCTGATATGTATGTCAACACGTATGTATAAATCTATGAGGGGTGATGACGCACATTGCCAAGGAGCGCGAGACCTTCCTCGTCTTCGGAGACGACGGCTCCATCCTGCGTCAGGGCGAGGGCGTATATCGGCACGACACCCGGTATCTGAAGGCCTGGCGCTGGGAGGTCGGCGGTGGGACGGTGTTGGCCACCCAGGAGGTCGAGGGCGGGCTTTGGCAGCATATCGCCGTCGTCGACAAACGCCGCGTTCAACGGGTGGGTTGTGACCGCCGGCTCTCGTTGAGGGCGCGCGGGTTCGATGATCACCTGACGCTGACCAACACCAGCCTTGATGCCCAACAGGTCGAGGTCAGGCTGATCGCCGTCGGCGAGCTTCTGGACATGATGCATCGCTGGGCGCCGCAGGAGGACAACGTTGCGCTGGCGCTCACACATGAAACGCCCGACGGGTGGACCGTGGAACGCCGCTGCGTCGATGGCGTCGTAAACCGTGTCGAGGTGCGACTGACGGGGCCGTTCACGCGTCCCGGCGAGGATGCGGCCAGCTGGACCATCCAGCTGGCACCTGGCGAGACGAAGAGCATCAACGCCTCCGTCGATCTGTCCGCCAGCGACGAGGGCCCAGATTTCGGGCCCTTGCCGGACTATGCATCGTGGCGAGCGTCGTTCCCGGCGCCCGGCAATCCTCTGTGGCAAGCCGCCCATATGCGCGCGGTTGATGATATAAGGCTCTTGCTGCTGCCGACAGCCCAGGGGCCCTATCCCGCCGCTGGATTGCCCTGGTTCGTCGCCGCTTTCGGCCGCGACGCGATTCTTACGGCACACATGCTGATGGAAGAACGGCCAGATCTGGCGCTCAGCGTCTTGCGCTATCTGGCCGCGCATCAGGGCCGGATCGCCGACCCCTTCACGGAAGAGGCGCCAGGCAAGATTCTGCACGAGGTTCGACATGGTGAGCTGTCGCGCCGCCGCCGCATTCCGTTTGGCCGCTATTTCGGCTCCGTCGATGCCACGCCGCTGTTCGTCATCCTGCTGGGCGCCTATGTCGAGCGGACCGGGCGAACCGAAATCCTCGATGAGCTATCCGAGGCCTGGCGCGGCGCATTGGACTTCATCGTGCGACACCAGAGTGACGACGGCCTGCTCGCGTTTTCGCCCTCGGGTTCGGGCCTGACAGTGCAGTCCTGGAAAGACTCTCCGGACTCCATGAACCACTCCGACGGACACGAAGCCGCCCCGCCCCTGGCGGTCGCCGAGGTGCAGGGTTATGCGATCGCCGCCCTGCGCGCGGGTGCCGGGTTTTTCCAGCGGCTGGGCGAGACAGAGGCGGCGTTGGACGCACAGGCTCGCGCGGATCGACTGCAGGCGGCGCTTCACGCCCGGTTCTGGATGGACGACCTGGGGACCTATGCCATGGCGCTCGACCGGGAGGGTCGGCCGCTGCGGGTGTTGTCCTCTGATCCAGGCCATCTGCTCTGGTCGGGTGTTGTACCAGCGGAGGTGGCTCCGCGGCTGGTGGCTACCCTTATGGGCGACCAGCTCTGGAGTGGATGGGGTCTGCGGACCCTGGGCGTGGGTGAGGTGCGCTACAACGCCGTCTCCTATCACAACGGCGGTGTATGGCCGCATGACACAGCGATCTTCGCCGGCGGTCTGGCGCGCTACGGCTTTGCAAAGGAGCTGCGGATTGTCGCCGGCGCGCTGTTTGATCTGGCCGCAAGCCAGTCCCTGTGTCGGATGCCGGAATTGATCTCCGGCTTTGCACGTGCGCCTGGCTTGAAACCGGTTCCCTATACTCACGTTTGTCGGCCGCAGGCGTGGTCCGCCGCGTCCCTGCCCTATCTGGTGTCACAGCTGGCGATGACAGGCGACGGCTGACGGGTTGGCCGATAGGATTGCGCTGAGGATGCGGGAGGTCGGTCAATGATGAGCCTGGTGCTTCGTTGCCGGGGGATTGCCCTGGCGCTGGCTGCAGTTTCGCTGTGCGTCCAGGCTCGTGCCGCTTCACCACCGCCTCCAGCCAAGCCTCACAATGTGATCTTCGTGCTGGTGGACGACCTGCGCTTCGACGGCATGGGGTTCCTCACGCCCGGCCTGAAGACCCCCAACATCGATTTCCTGGCCCGGAATGGCGTCTATTTCCCCAATGCCGTGGTCACCTCGTCGCTTTGCTCGCCCAGCCGCGCGACCATCCTGACTGGCCAGAGCACACGAAACCACGGGGTGGTGGACAACAACAATTCCTCGGAAGAAGGCCTGGTCTTCTTCCCGAAATACCTGCAGGCGGCCGGCTATCAGACCGCCTTCTTCGGCAAGTGGCACATGGGCGCCTCGACGGATGCGCCGCGTCCGGGGTTCGACAAATGGGTCAGCTTCAAGGGTCAGGGGACCTATGGGGCGAGCGAGGGCCTGTCGCCTCAGGACATCGCCGCGGGCAAGCGACAGACCCTGAACGTCGATGGCAAGGTCGTGAACCGTAAGGGCTACATCACCGATGAGCTAGGCGACTATGCGCTGGACTGGCTGGAAAACGGGCGGGACAAATCGAAGCCGTTCTTCCTCTACCTCTCCCACAAGGCTGTACATTCCGACGCCCAGCCGGCGGAACGGCATGTGGGGCAATACGCGGCGCTGGACCTGAAGATGCCGGCGAGCATGGCCGACACGGCGCAGAACAATCGCGGCAAGCCCATGTGGGTGCAGAACCAGCGCAACAGCTGGCACGGCGTGGATTTCCCGTACCATTCGAAGCGCGATCTGCAGGCCTATTTCAGAACCTATTTCGCCACGCTGAGCGCCATCGACGACAATCTGGGGCGAACGCTGGCGTACCTGCGGAAGAACAAGCTCGAGACCAGCACCCTGATCGTCTTCACCAGCGACAACGGCTTCCTGATGGGCGAGCACGGCCTGATCGACAAGCGCAATGCCTACCAGCCCTCGGTACGCGTGCCGCTGGTGGCCTATGCGCCAGGTCTGTTGCCCAAGGGCGTCACCAACCCGGTGCGGGTGCGCAATCTGGACCTTGCCCCGACCTTCCTCGATCTGGCCGGGGTGACGGCACCGCCGCAATTCGAGGGCCGGAGCGTCCTTCCCGCTGCAACCGGCGCCGTCGCGCCGAAGGACTGGGTCGAGGACGATTTCATCTACGAGTACTACTGGGAATGGACGTTCCCGCAGACGCCGACCACATTTGCGATCCAGCGGGGCCCGCTGAAGTACATCCAATACCACGGGGTCTGGGACCTGGAAGAACTCTACGACCTCTCCAAAGACCCCGATGAGATGAACAATCTGATCCATGACCAGGCGTACGGCGCAGAGCGGATCGCGCTGCGTCAGGCGCTGTTCAAGGGCCTGGCGACACAGGGCGGCAAGCACGCGGTGCCCTATACTGAAAAGTCGAGCGCAGGTCTCGGGCTGCGCGACCGCGACGGTGACAAGGCCGCCGATTTCCCGCCGGAATGGCAGGTTCAGGTCAAGCCTCCGCAGCCGCCAAGGTAGCCCGGGGTGCGACCAAACATCCTCGGGCGATCGCAGCGTTTGGCGCCCCCGACAAAGGCGCGCTAGACTAAGTTCCGTTTGGGGACTGGGGAGTCCATGAGGCAGGCCATAGCCGCATTGCTCGCGAGGCAAGCGTGAACGCCTCGATGCCGGGCGTCGCCGTGGCCGGTGACGCCGGACGCCCTGTTGACTCTGGACGGGCGCTGTTCTGGCGCCTGATCATCATCTACCATCTGGCCTCGATCACAGCGGTCTCGCTCTCGATGGGTCTGGGCCTGCTGGGACTTGAGTTCACGGGCCGGCAATGGCTGCTCTTCTGGCTTGGTGCGCCGTTCGGCGTGGCGTTTTTCACGCTGATCGACGTGGTCGCCATCCGGCGGCATCTCAGACCCCTGACGCCCGTCCTGACCGCCCTCGACCGTGGCGAGCGCCCGTCCGATGCCCGGTTGGGTGCGGCCTTGATCCGTGCGCTCAACCTGCCCCAACTGTCGGCCGTAAGGGTGATCGTGCTGCACGGGCCGATGGCGACGTTGTCGCTGCTGCTGGTGATCCTACCGATCAATCTGTTTTTTGGCGCCGGGATTGTGCTGTGGCAGGTGCTGGCGCTTTCGACCCTGATCTTTGTCTTTGCCACGCCGGCGCACGCGATCTTTGAGTACTTCGCCGTCAGCCGCACGATCCAGCCTGTCGCGCAACGCCTGTCGCGGATTCTGGACGGCCCCGTGCCACCCGATCAACTGGCGCAGCTGACGTCGGTGCCGCTGCGCACCAAGCTGTTGTTTCTGGCGATCGCGGTCAGCTCACTGCCGCTGATCTTCTCGGCGGTGTCATTCCTCTACAAGTTTGACCGCATGCTGAAGAGCCACGGTTTCACCGTGCCGGCCGGCGAAATGGGCGCGCTCTACATCTGGAGTGCGGGCGTCGTGGGCGTCTGCATCCTGGGCTCGATCTCGATGGCCGTCCTGACCTCGCAGGAAGTCTCCCAGGCCGCTGCGCGGCTGATCGAAGCCATGCGCCGGGTCGAGAGCGGCCAACTGGAAGACGCACGGCTGGAAGTTCTGAGCACCGACGAATATGCCGACATCAATCGCGGCTTCGACCTGATGCTGGATTCCCTGCGTGAGGAACAACAGATCCTTGAAGTCACGCAGGATCTGGCCGGCGAACTGCTGCTGGAGGTGTTGATCGCCCGGATCATGACGGCGACCACCCAGCTGCTCACCGCCGAGCGGGCCTCGCTGTTCATCTATGACGAGAAAACCGACGAACTTTACACCGTCTATGCCGACGGGATGGAGATGCGGCAGATCAGGGTGCAGACCACCAGCGGGATTGCGGGCGCAGTCTTCACGTCGGGCAGGATCGAAAACATCGATGAGCCGTATCAGGACCCACGCTTCAATCCCGAGATTGACCGGCGGTCAGGTTTTACCACGCGCAGCATTCTCTGTGTGCCGATCACCAACAAGGCCGGGGCCCGCATCGGCGTCGCCCAGGCTCTGAACAAGCGCGGTGGCCACTTCAACGCCAAGGACGAGTCGCGACTGAAAGCCTTTGCGGCCCAGGTGGCGGTCAGTCTGGAAAACGCCAAGCTGTTCGACGATGTACTCAGCATCAAGAATTACAATGAGAGCATCCTGAAGAGCACCTCGAACGGCATTGTAACCCTGGACGCTGACGGCAAAATCGTTACGGCCAATGACACCGCCGAAGTGCTGCTGGGACTTGCCCGCGACAGCCTGATTGGCCGCGAGGCAAGCGCGGTGTTTACCGGGGTCAACGCCTGGATCATCGACAGCCTGGCCAAGGCCGAGGGCGGCGAGACAGCCCTGGCGATCGATGCTGAACTGGCGCGCGGCGACGGGGGCATCTCTACTGTAAATCTGACGGCCATGCCCCTGATCGATGCCACCGAGGCCCGGATCGGCTCGATGGTGGTGCTGGAGGACATTACCGAGGAGAAGCGGGTCCGTTCGACCATGTCGCGCTATATGTCCAAGGAGGTCGCGGACCAGCTGTTGTCCGCCGGCGAGCTGGAACTGGGCGGCAAGGAGCAGAAGGTCACGGTGATGTTCTCTGACATTCGCCGCTTCACCTCGATCTCGGAGGCCCTGGGACCGCGCGAGACCGTCTCCCTGCTCAACGCGTATTTCACCGAAATGGTCGACGTGATTTTCCAGCACGGCGGCATCCTCGACAAATACATGGGCGACGGAATCATGGCGCTTTTCGGTGCGCCGCTGGTCGGCCCGAACGACGCCGACAATGCGCTGGCAGCGGCGGACGACATGATGCGGCGGCTGGCGGAGCTGAATGTCCGAAGAGTCGCCGCCGGGCAGGTGGCGCTCGATATCGGCATCGGGTTTTCGACTGGACCCACCGTGGTCGGCAACATCGGCTCGGTGCGCCGGCTGGACTACACGGTGATCGGCGACAACGTGAACCTCGCCGCGAGGCTCGAGGGGGCGACCAAGCAATACGGCGCCAAGATCGTGTTGTCCGAGACCACGGTCCGCGCCCTGAAACGCCCGGCAACCCTGCGGGAGATCGACCTGATGCGCGTCAAAGGCAAGGATCGCCCGGTCGCCGTCTACGAATCCCTGGGCTACCGCGCCCAAGAGCCCGGACTTCCGGCCCTGCTGGATCTGCATGCCGCCGGCGTGGCGGCCTATCGCGCCAGAGATTGGGCAGAGGCGTTGCGCGCCTTTGAAACCGCACTCGAACTGTATCCAGATGACGGACCGGCGAAGATTTACCTGGAGCGCTGCCGCGTTCTGTCAGACACGCCGCCGCCAGCCGATTGGGACGGGGTCTGGAACCTGACCGAGAAGTAGATTCGCCTCGTCTGCGCGGCCCCTCTATCGACTGGAGCCTATGCCCGGTAAGGAGATCATACTTCCGACACCGAGCGCCGCGAAAGTTCTCATGAGCGATCCAGTCACGCCAGAAAACGCCAGTCCGACGGAACCCGTCTCGGCGACCATAAGAGCGCGGCTGCAGCGTGCCCGCCGTCGATTCAACGCCAACGACAACATCGCCGCCTTTGTGGAACCGGGCGAAATGGACGCACTGCTCGCCGAGGTGGCCGGCAAGTTCCAGGGCGTGCTGGAAAGTCTGGTCATCGACACCGAGACCGATCACAACACTCAGGATACCGCGCGGCGGGTGGCCAAGATGTATCTGACCGAGGTGTTTCGCGGTCGCTATGCCGCGCCGCCGCCGGTCACCGAGTTTCCCAACGCCGAGGCCCTGAACGAACTCATGATCGTGGGGCCGATCACGGTGCGCAGCGCCTGCAGCCATCATTTCTGCCCGATCATGGGCCGGATCTGGATCGGACTTATGCCCAATGAGCATTCCAATCTGATTGGCCTGTCGAAGTATTCCCGGCTTGCCGACTGGGTGATGTCACGCCCACAGATCCAGGAAGAGGCGATCACCCAGATGGCCGACGTGCTGATGGACAAGGTGCGCCCCGATGGCCTGGCCATCGTCATGGAGGCCGACCACTTCTGCATGCACTGGCGCGGCGTGAAGGATACCGAGACCAAGATGATCAACAGTGTGATGCGCGGCTCGTTCCTCAAGAACAAGCACCTCAGGAGCGAGTTCCTGTCCCTCCTGCAACAACGGAAGTGAGCCGGAGATGCTCGTACGCTGCCTCTATGCCAGCCGACCCACTGCGGCGCTGATCAGCACGTCCTTCGACGATATCCTGACGAAGGCGCGGAAGAAAAACCCAGACCTCGGGATCACGGGCCTGCTCTGCGTGTCCGACGACCTGTTCATCCAGGTGCTGGAAGGCGGTCGCGACGAGGTCAACGATCTCTACAACACCATCATCACCGACGAACGCCATCAGCAGGTCAGGCTGCTGATCTATGAGGAAATCATGGAACGCCGGTTCGGCAACTGGACGATGGGCCAGGTCAACATCGTCAGGATCAATCCGTCGCTGCTCCTTAAGTACTTCAAGCGGGTCGAACTCAATCCCTTCGAGTGCTCCGGACAATCGACTCTGGCGCTGCTGGCGGAACTTGTGGACACAGCGGCGATCCTCAGCCGCAGCGAATAGGCCGTCAGGCCTGCACCAACCGCACGCGGGTCCCGCAAAGGATCACCTCGCCGTTGGGGTCGATCAGACCGCGCGCCGTCGCCCGCGAGCGGACGGCGGCGACGTCGCGGACGGCGACGTCAAACGCGCCCAGCCCCTCGCCGCGACCGTCGCTCGCCTTGACGAAACGCAGTTCGCCGTCCTCGAAGGCGATGCGCCAGCCCCCGTCGACGGCGACCGCGTCCCGACCCAGTACCTTGGCCCAGCGCGCCGCCATGTCGGCGGGGTCGTCGCCCTGGAGTTCGCCGCCGACGATCGAAACGGACGTCTCGGTCCGCACATTGGCCCGCCAGTCGGGACCGCCCCACTCCCAGGACTCCGGGGGAAACATCTGATCCACCGAGAGGATCGCGCCGCCGATGTCCTTGGGATGGATATGGCTCATCGAGACCTTGCCGGGCATGTCCACCTCCTCGATCACCCGGGCGCCGGCGGCCTGAAGGTGGCTTCGCGCGACCGCGATGTCATCGACCTGGACAAGCACCATATAGCCGCCATCTCCGCCCCGCTTCTCCAGGTGGCGACCAGCCGTGGTCCCCGGCGCCTTGGGCGTCACGACCTCCAGGAACGTGTCGCCGACCGGCCAGACCGCGTTCTTGAGTCCGAACTTGCCCACGCCGGGGTCCGCATAGGCCGCACCAAGCCCCAGGACGGCGACGATGTCTGCAGTGGCGGCGTCAAGGTCGTGTCCAACCAGGGCGATCTGTCTCAGGCGCATGTCAGGGTTCCGGTCATTCAAATCTTGGGGTGCGATGACTAGAGGTTCGTCACGGGGTGTGGTCAAGATCGTCATCATCCGACAATGTCAAACCGGGAAGAAACAAAGGACCATCGCCATGGGCGCGACAACCATCGACACGGGCACCAATGACCTGCTGGCCACACTGGATGAGGGCGTGCTGACCCTCACCCTCAACCGGCCAGAAGCGCGCAACGCCATGTCCGGCGCCATGACCGCGGCCCTGGCCTCCCAGCTGGCCTGGGCGGAGTTTGAGCGCTCGGTGAAGTGCGTCGTCCTGACCGGCGCCGGCAAGGGCTTCTGCGCCGGCGGCGACGTCAAGGGCATGGCCGCCAGCGGCGACGGCACGGTCGGCGACAACACCATCGACGGCGCCATTCATCGCCAGCGCGTCAACCAGCGCGCCACGGCGGGCAAGCTGTTCAAGATGCCCAAACCCACCATTGCGGCC